>JAFGWZ010000077.1 GCA_016936905.1 Deltaproteobacteria bacterium
TCCCCCGATTCCTCTCTGTATGCTTCGACAAATATTCCGGCAAGATCATTCCTGTTGTTAAAATCGAAATCCATGGACAGGAACGCCACGTCGGAAGCCACGTCACCGTAACGAAACCGCTCGTTGAATTCAATGCAGTCAAAGATGGAGATCCGATCGTCGTCGATGCATATGTGCTGAAGATGGAGATCGCCGTGACAGTCTTTTATATATCCGTCAACGATTCTCTTTTCAAACAATGACGAATTATTCTTCATGAATGACAGGCTCCACGCTTCGATAGCCGTGAAGGTGTCCCTGTTGACGGGGCCGCCGATGTACTTCCGTGTCTGATCAAAATTTTCCACCACGTTTGTCGAAACTGTCTCTACTGTCCCGAATGACTTGGCCTTGTCATCGCTTCTTATATTCCTGTACACACCGGCGAGGTATGTCCCGACTCGCCGTATGTCCTCATCCTTCACGGTCTTTTCTTCTATGAGGCGATAAAGCATCCTTTCTTCCGGTATCTTTTTCATCTCAACGGCATACTCAACGATTCGGTTCCCGTTGCTCATTCTGAGATCACCGGAGGGATCCTCGATTATCCTCACCACGTTACGATAGACATGAGGAGCGAATCGTTGGTTCAGGAGCACTTCCTTGTCACAATAATACTTCCTTTTTCCAAGGGTGGTAAAATCGAGAAATCCAAAATCGACTGCCTTCTTGACCTTGTACACACAATCTCCGGCAATGAAAATATATGAAATGTGAGTCTGGATGAGTTCTACCGTGTCGGGGTTATGGGGGTAAAATTCCGGCCTCATCATCGATTCAACGAGTCGTGGATGGTTCATAACGGGTCTCCTTACATTCCCGGCGGCCGTGCCGTCCGGCGCGTAATCACGGTAACGCCGGTATAATAGCAGGTTTACGGATAATGACAAGTGTTAATCCCCGACAGGGGGACAGGAAGCTTTTCCATGAAAGAGTCGATGAGGGTCGCACCATTGCGAAAACAGTTTCTCTTCTTCATAACGGGAGAAAAAAATAATATGCGTTGCTACTAATGTAAGGCTTGAAATTTAAGTTCATCTCAGAGACAATGGTCAGACAAAAAAAGGAGAATGTTATAATGCGAACGGCGATTGCGTTATTGCTTGTTATCATGGTGTTCATACCCTTGAACGGCGCCGCGAAATGTGTTGTTGGAACCTGCAAGAACGGGTATGGCGAATTGATTCATAAAGATGGAAGCATTTATCAGGGGGGGTTCAAGAACGGGAAAATGAACGGGGAAGGGATATTTACCTTTCCCGACGGAAGGGTGTGCAGCGGAACATTCGTAGATGGGTTAATCTCGGGAAAGGGGACCATCCGGTTTCCCGATGGGAGGGCATACAAAGGGCAGATTAATAATAGTGTTGTGGAAGGGAAGGGAACCATGACCTACCCCGACGGGGCGACCTACACCGGTGAATGGAAGAATGACAGTATGAACGGGATGGGGACCATGCGATACTCCAACGGAACTGTCTACTCCGGGGAATGGCATGATGGCAAGATGAGCGGTGAGGGAACGATGGAATTTGCCGACGGCCGTCATTATACAGGTTCGTGGGAGAGCAGTGCGATGAGTGGCAAAGGGACCATGACATACCCCAATGGCGAAACCTATGAAGGTGAGTGGAAAGAGGGTTCGTTTAACGGCCGCGGGACATTTACCTATTCCGATGGAGGTCATTATGAAGGTGAATTCGTTGATGGAATGGCGTCGGGACAGGGTGTTCGCGTATACAGCAATAATTCAAAATATATTGGTGAGTTTGAGAAAGGTAAATTCGAGGGAACGGGAAAGTATTTCTATCCCGACGGTTCAACGTATGAGGGAGAATGGAAGGATGGAAAAAGTAACGGTACGGGTGTTCTGACTTACGGGGACGGCAGGACGTATAAAGGGCAGTTTGTCGATGGACACTTCCTGCGATAGTGGTTCCTTGTGTGCCCCCCGAATATCACGATGATTCCGCTGTCAAGGACGATATTTCATCCCTCCCCGTTTCCGCGACGCCTGACGGGCCCAGGCCGGGGCTCATCGTTCTCTTGATCAACAAAGTCTTTGACACTCGGCAACATATTTTACGGGCTGTTGGCCAAATTCATTTTCGCTGGGTATATGGGTTTTTTTGATAAATCTACAGCTTGTTCTATGCAATTTCAAAACTCGGCTTGTGCCCTGTGCCTTGAGCCTTTCGCCCTTAGCCTTTTATAGTGACCTCTCAAATGAATTTTTTATTTGGGAAACAGCCCGTTTTAGACTTGAAATATTTTTCTCTTTTTAGTAATGTCCGAACACAAACAATTTGAGTTAATGTTATTTGATGTTCGAAATATCTATTGAGCCCCTTCACTGCCGGATGTCACAGGCAGGGTGAGCCGTGCATCCAGGAAACGGGTTAACGGCAGGGGCTGTCGGAATTGCTTTCCATTACGGTCTTCCCCCTATCGGTGGGGACCGGTTGTCTGAACGTCGATAGTTACATTTATTGTCTCATTCGGAAATTGAGAGAAACCGCTCGCCTTCAGTCAGAGGCGTTGGTTATGATACGAATTCGAGTAAGAATCCAGGTATTTCGGGGCCGGGGGCGACGTGCTGAAGTGACGTTTCGACGATTTTAACGTCGATTCCGGAAACACAGGATTGACTGCCCTGAAGATTACGCTGGAGTCGCTCGTCGGTTTTTTTTTATGCAAGAGAATCACGGTGACACGCTGCGTGCAATAGTCTCCGTGGGCTGATGAGGCAGGGGAACCGCATCGGGAAATCGAAAGGAGAGAACCATGAAACGGACGCCGCTGTATGACAGGCACATAAGGCTGGGAGCGAGAATTATTGATTTCGGTGGCTGGGACATGCCGGTGCAATATACGACCGTTATAGAGGAGCATAAAGCGACGAGGCAGGCCGCAGGTCTTTTCGATATCTGTCATATGGGTGAGATCGATGTGAAGGGATCCGGCGCATTCGACTTTCTGCAGATCGTCATGTCGAGAAATCTCGAAGGACAGAAGGAAGGCACGATGAGGCTGAGTGTCATGACGACCGAGCAGGGGGGCGTAATCGACGATCTGACGATCTATTTGATTGAAGATAACTGGTATCGCATCGTTACCAACGCCGGGACGAAGGACAAAGACCTGGCATGGATGGTGAAATTAAAAGATAAGAGAGGCTTTACCGGAGTCGAAATCGTCGACATGAGCGACGCTATCGGAAAAGTGGATATTCAGGGCCCGGAATCTCATGCTGTTCTCGCGCCCCTGGTGCGGGATGATGTGACGTCTCTGAAGTACTACCATTTCATTGAAACTGTCATTGAAGATATCCCCGTTCTTGTATCGAGGAGTGGTTACACAGGCGAGGACGGCTTTGAAATATACGGAGATGCCGACAACATCGGAGAAGTCTGGGATACGTTGCTGGCTGCCGGTGCTGACCGTGGATTACTGCCGGTGGGACTGGGAGCGAGGGACACGCTGCGACTGGAAAGCGGCTTTATGCTGTACGGAAATGACATGGATGAGACGACCACACCGCTTGAGGTGACGTATGGATGGGTCTCAAACCTTGAGAAGGATTTTGTGGGCAGCGATATCCTGAGGAAGCAGCGGGAAGAGGGTGTGAAGAAGAAGCTGGTCGGTTTCGAGATGCTCGACAGAGGAATTGCCCGCCACGGATATAAAGTGTTCAAGGATGGGAGTGAAGTGGGTGAAGTAACGTCCGGCACCTTTGCCCCGACGGTCGGCAAGGCCATTGGGATGGCCTTTGTCCCGCCATCATTGAAAGAGCCGGGAACCGAGATCGATATTCACATTCGTTCGAAATCGGCGAAGGCAAAGATAGTCGGAATCCCCTTTTATAAAAGAAAAAAGACATAAATTATCATTTGATCGTGGAATGCGATTTATGTATCATAAACTCCTTCTTGGAAGGGGGCGGGTTCAGAATTCACAGCTTGACAGGTGGTGCTTAATGCGTGATGCAGAGGTGCATCTCCGGTAAGCTTCATGTGTTGCAGTATTCAGTGTCACAATTCCCGCATCATCAATATATGAAAAGATAACAGTATTATATCATTATAGAAGTGAAAAAAGGAGGAACTCATGGCCACAGTGAATCCGGATGACAGACTGTACTCGGAAGAGCATGAATGGGCGTTGGACAACGGTGACGGAACGATTACCATGGGAATCACCGACCACGCACAGGAGCTCCTGACGGACATCGTCTATGTGGAGCTCCCAGAAGTGGGGAAAAAGGTGAAGCAGATGGAGCCCGTCGCTGTCGTGGAATCGGTGAAATCTGTTTCTGACGTTTATTCTCCGGTCAGTGGAGATGTTGCAGAGGTTAACGATGCCCTGGAAGACCAGCCCGAACTCATCAATGAGGACCCTTACGGTGAGGGATGGATCGCGCGAATTACCATGGACGAGCCCGCCGAGCTGGATCGGCTGATGGAGGCGGCAGCCTATACCGTCATGATCGAAGAAGAGGAAGATGAAGAAGAGTAACGCTACGTTACAACCGGACCGGAAAGGAACGAGCCATGGATTACATTCCCCATACTGCCGATGATATCAGGGAGATGCTTCAGGTCATCGGCGTCGAATCGATTGATGAACTATTTTGTGACATTCCCGAAACATACCGACTGGGAAGTCCCCTCAACGTGCCTGAGGCCTTATCGGAGCAGGAAATATCGGCATTGATAAATCGTATTGCCGGAATGAACGCCGTGCCTCCCACGACACTCACCGGTGCGGGAGCATACAGCCATTATATTCCCGCAGTGGTCGGGCATATCATTTCACGTTCCGAATTCTATACCGCCTACACTCCCTACCAGGCGGAGATCAGCCAGGGAATTCTACAGGCCATTTACGAATATCAGACCATGATTGCCGGCCTCACTGGAATGAAAGTCGCCAATGCTTCGATGTATGACGGGGCCTCTGCCATGGCGGAGGCGGCGGTGCTGGCGGGGAAAACGCTGAAGAGAAACAGGATCATTCTCACCCGTTCCATTCATCCCGAATATCGTACGGTGGTGGCAACCTATTGCTGGGCGAACGGATATGACATTGTGGAGATCCCTTATAGGGACAGCGGCCGCCTCGATGCTTCCGCCTTGGGGGAAGCCGTCGATGACTCGGTGGCGGCCGTCATTGTTCAAAGTCCCAATTTTTTCGGTGTTATCGAAGATATCGCGGCCATCGAACCGATGGTGCACGCCCAAGGGGCGATGCTCGTTGCGGGATTTACCGAGGCCACATCGCTGGGCATCCTCAGGCCGGCGGGCGAGATGGGTGCCGATATTGCCGTTGGCGAAGGACAGAGCTTCGGTAACCCTCTGAACTATGGAGGACCCTATCTGGGCATCTTTGCCGGAACGGAGAAGCTCCTGAGAAAAATACCCGGAAGGCTGTCCGGCGCAACCGTGGATCAGGCGGGGCAGAGGGGATTCGTTCTTACCCTTCAGGCGCGGGAACAGCACATACGGCGGGAACGAGCGACATCCAACATATGCACCAATGAGGCGCTGTGTGCCCTTGCCGCCGCGGTCTACCTGGCAAGCCTCGGAAAAAACCTGACAAAGCTCGCGCAATTAAACGTATATAAAGCACAGTATCTGAAAGGGCAGTTGCTGTCCCTGAAGGGATGGGAACCGGTGTTTTCCGGTCCCTTTTATAATGAATTTGTGCTTCGATGCCCCAACCCTTCCGCGGTGAATCAACGGCTGGCTGATGAAGGAATCGTGGGAGGATATGAGCCCGCCGGGGATTATCCGGAACTGGATAACACCATCCTTCTGTGCGCGACGGAAATGCTGAACAGAAAGGATATGGACAAAGTCGTCTCCATCGCAGCAGGCTGAGAGGCAATCGCCTTTCGAAAACAAAAACCGGCGGCCTGCCGTTCAAATATATTTTCGTTTGAGCATCTTTTTGTTGAGATACATCAACCATTTGAATCGTGAAACTCGAACGACGTGTTTTTTTAGTTTCCCCTTTCATATGTCAATCAGGAGGAATTATGGACCTTATTTTTGAAAAGAGTCGATCGGGGCGCAGAGCTTCCCGTATTCCTGAAAGCGACGTGCCGGAGCTTCCTGTCGAAAAGGTCATCGACAAACATCTTCTTCGCGACGACGTCGACCTGCCGGAGCTGAGCGAACTGGATATCGTCCGGCACTACACTGAACTGTCACGGCGCAATTTCGGGGTTGACGCGGGATTCTACCCTCTCGGATCCTGTACGATGAAATATAATCCCAAGATCAACGAGGATGCTGCCCGTCTTCCTGGGCTCTCCGCCCTTCACCCCTACGCGCCCGCCGAATTCTGTCAGGGGAACCTCTCCCTCATGTATGAACTGCAGCGAATGCTCAGCGAGATCTTTGGTATGGCCGCATTTACACTGCAGCCCTCCGCGGGGGCACATGGTGAATTAACCGGCGTCATGATGATCAAAAAGCATTTTGATACGAAGA
>JAFGWZ010000078.1 GCA_016936905.1 Deltaproteobacteria bacterium
CGTGTCATATTCGGGGAACCGGTAGGCCTTCATAAGGTTCGACCGGGTCAGGTATTCGTTGGCGGAATAGATTCCGTTGAGGTTCTCGCCGGGTATGTTCATGAAAACAGGGGCTCCCGCGCCGACGCCGAGGAAAACGGCATCGTATCCCTCGGCAAAGAGGTCATCGACGGTCTTGACCCTTCCGATCACCATGTTGGTGACTATCTTCACCCCGAGCTTCTTCAGATAATCGACTTCCGCCGCCACGATGCTCTTAGGCAGCCGGAATTCCGGTATTCCGTAGATGAGGACTCCGCCCGGTTCATGCAGCCCTTCGAATATGGTCACGTCATGTCCCAATTTCACCAGGTCGCCGGCAACGGTCAGCCCCGCCGGCCCCGAGCCGACGACGGCGACGTTCTTGCCCGTTTTCGGCGGCAAAGCGGGAATGGCAATGTCTCCGCGATTCCGCTCGTAATCGGCGACAAACCGCTCGAGACGGCCGATGGCGACGGGGTCTCCCTTTTTCCCCAGTATACATACCTGCTCACACTGGATTTCCTGGGGGCAGACCCTCCCGCACACCGCGGGGAGGCTGTTGGTCTCCTTGATTTTCAAGGCTGCTCCAACAAAATCGCCGTCGGCAATCAATCGAACGAACCCCGGGATGTCGACATCGACGGGACATCCGTCGACACATGACGGTTTCTTGCACTGGATGCACCGTTTCGCTTCCAGGAGGGCGAGATCTTCCGTATAGCCCAGCGGCACCTCGTCGAAATTCTTGTTCCGGACATGAGGTTCCTGCTCGGGCATGGCCTGTCTCGGAATCTTTTCTTTTTTCTTTTTCTCACTCATTGCATTCGCACCTGAACTGTTCAATCGCTTCTTTTTCCTGGACATAATACATTCTGAGACGGCTCGTCAGAAGATTGAAATCCACATCGTGGCCGTCGAATTCAGGGCCGTCGACGCAGGCGAATTTCGTGCACCCTCCGACGGATACGCGGCAGGCGCCGCACATCCCCGTCGCGTCGACCATGATGGGATTGAGGCTTACAATCGTGGTAATTCCGGAGGGTCTCGTTACGTCGCAGACTACCCGCATCATCGGCACCGGCCCGATGGCGAAGACGCGGTCGATTACTTCCTCCGAATCGATGACATTCTGCAGGACCTCGCTGACAAACCCGTGAAACCCGTAACTGCCGTCATCGGTGGTTATGTGCAGTTCGTCGCTCACGGCCTTTATCTCATCCTCGAGGATGAGAATGTCCTTCGTTCTCGCACCGATAATCGAGATGACCCTGTTCCCCGCCTCCTTCAGCGCCTTGGTGATCGGGTAGATCACGGCGATGCCCACGCCGCCGCCGACGCATGCGACCGTCCCGAACCGTTCCACTTCCGTGGGCCTCCCAAGGGGCCCCAGGACGCTGTAAAGGCTGTCGCCGACTTTCATCTCCGACAGGCAGGTGGTGGTTTTACCCACGACTTGAAAGATGATGGTGATCGTTCCATTGTCTACATCGGAATCGACGATTGTCAGGGGGATTCTTTCGCCCTTTTCATCCGTCATGAGAACGACAAACTGCCCGGCTTTCCGTTTGCGCGCCACGTCCGGCGCTTCTATGACCATTTTCACCACACTGTTGGAAAGAAACGTTTTCTCTCGTATTAAGTTCAAGGCTTACTCTCCTGTCGGCATATCTTGAGTTTTCGGACCGTGACGGCGGGCCGCCGCATGTCAATCTCTATAAAAAAAGGGAACCTGAAGGCTCCCTTGTCATCACCGATGCATCTCCGGGAAGGTAAATCGGCCTGCCAGCCGCAGATGACCGTACGCTTTTAATATTCCGGGGTCAGTTGATCCAGCTGGGCCAGTGAAAAGACGGGGCCGTCCTTGCAGACATACTTTTCACCCACGTTGCACCGCCCGCATTTGCCGATACCGCACTTCATCCTCATTTCAAGGGACGTGTAGATGTTCTCTTTCGAAAATCCCAGTTCAAAGAAGACCGGAAGGGTGAATCTGATCATGATCGGCGGCCCGCAGATGACGGTGACGGCGTTCTTAGAGCTCGGGGCGACTTCCTTGCAGACCGTGGGGACAAAACCTTCTCTCCCTTTCCATCCCTCGTCGCCCTTGTCAACGGTGATAAACGTGTTCACGTCATCCCGCTTTTCCCACTCCTTCAGCTCATCCTTGTAGATAAGGAGCCCCGGGTTCCTGGCGCCGTATACCACGGTGATCTCGCCGAACCGTTTCCTGTTGTCTTCATGAATCATGTAGTTGAGGAGCGACCTCAGGGTCGTAAAGGCGAACCCGCCGCCGACGATGACGATATTCTTTCCCTCGAGATAGTCGAGGGGCCACGAATTGCCCAGGGGCCCCCGTATGCCCATCCGCGCCCCCTCTTCAAGGGAGTGGAGTGTCGAGGTAACGACGCCGGCCTTCTGCACGGTAAACTCGACGTATCCTTTCTGGGTCGGCGATGATGCGATGCCGATGGGCGACTCGCCTTTTCCCAGAATGGAAAGCTCTCCGAACTGGCCGGGCAGATATTTGAAATTTTCTTCGTCTTCCTTGTTGACAAACGTGAAACGGAAGGTTTTTATGTCTTTGGTATCAACTTCCGTGGTGATCTTCGCGATATCGACAGGAATGGGTACGTATGGATTTTTCTGCATCATTTTCTCCCGAAACTATAATTTCGAAATATCATTAACATCCTTTCTTATATCTATGTTGACTGGCCAGTACAGGACACCCCTGCCGCAACCGACGCAGGCGATGGCGCCGAAGTTATCGACAAAGTATCTGAATTTATGAAGCAGCCGCTGCCGCCATCGCTGCTTTTGTGACGTCCTGGGATTGTGTCCAGAGGTCTCGATTGTGAAAAGCCAGTACATGCACGAATCCCACGCCCTGATCCGCTTGCCGTCCGCCCCCTTTACCTGGTCGCTGATATCGAAACAGTGGCAGGTAGGGCACAGATAGGTGCAGGTCCCGCAGGCGAGGCAGCTTTTGTGGATCGTATCCCAGAAGGGATGTTCGAAATTTTCATCGAGCCACGGTTTTATTTCCGAACCGGCGACCTTGGACTTGATCTCACTCTCCGACTTTTTCACCAGCTCTTCCTTAGCGGCGGCCGCCCCCTCATCTGCGGCGGCAAGATCGCCTATCTGCGACAGGAGCGCCTCCCCCTTGGGCGTCAGGAACTCAGCCAGGTAGTTGCCTCCCAGGTCGGTCAGGAGGACATCAGCCCCTTCCGACGACATGGGGTGCCCGCCCACGGAGGTGCAGAAGCACGTCGAATAGGGAGGAGTGACACAGGCAAGGGAGACAATGGTCGTTTTCTTCCGCTTGTCGATATAGTAGGGATCCTGGTACTCGTCCTGGTCAAAGACGTTGTCGAGAAGCACAAAGCTCCGGACATCGCAGGGCCGGGCGCCGAAGAGAAGTGCTTCCGGCACATCTTCTGCCTCCGCGCTTTTCAGTTCCATTCCCCGCTCTGTCCTCATATACCGCATCATGGTTTCAGTCTGGGGAAAGAAGAAGTTTTTCGGAGCATTTTTCGTATTCGCATAGTTCACAAGGGGCTCCTGACCCTTCTCAAGCACCCGAAAGCATATATTGTCCTCATCTTTCACCGGCGCGTAGACAACCATCTTCTCGGAAAGCTTTTTAATGATTCCGGCCAGAGCATCTTTTGCAATTAATCTCTTTTCCATATCATTCCTTGATCACATCGTATTTGGTTATATTCTCGCTACTGAAGCCCCAGCGACTGCATCAACGGCAGGGGGTTCACATTGTGAAGCTTAAACCACTTGTTCGGACCATCGAGACCCATTGCAAGCGCCATGAGTTCCGTAAAATAGAAAACGGGAAGTCCTTCGGTGGCCCGCATATCCAGGTTGGCCATACAGAGCGGGCACGCTGTTACCAGGCAGTTCGCGTCCGCCTCACGGGCCATCCGCATCAATTTGTTACAGAGGTGAACCACGATCTCCGTCTTGCCGATGCTCAGACTGCCGCCGCAGCAATCGGTCCCGCAGGACCATTTCCGCGGCTCCGCCCCGAGGGCCTTCAGAATGGCATCCATCATGTAGGGATTCTCATAGTTTTCGAACTCACAGACCTCGGGAGGCCTGAGGAGCAGGCATCCATAGTAGGACACCGGTTTCAGCCCCGTGAGCTTTCTCGTCACTTTTGCTTCGATGGTTTCAAGTCCGATATCGGTGTAGATAATGTCGATGGGGTTCCGCACCGCCACACTATCCTGGTATGTGTCACCCACAATGCCTTCAACTTCCGCCTTCAGGGCATCATCATGCCTGAGATGATGCTGGGCCATCTTAAAACGGTTAAAGCAGGCGGCACAGGGGACCATGACATCGAGGTTCTCCTTTTCCGCTGCAATGATACTCCTGGCAGGAAGCGCGACGGACAGTTTATAATTCGTCATGTGAGCTGAAGATGCGCCACAGCAGACCCAGTCATCCACTTCCTGGAGCGTTATATCCAAGGCTCCGCTCACCGCCTTCATCGATTCATCGTATTCCTTTCCCGTGGCATGCAGGGAACATCCGGGATAATATGAAACTTTCAACTATGGCCTCCTTTACACGAAAGCATGGAGCAACAATGCCGTTACCGTGCTTTTGTTTCTTCGAATATTTTTCTCACCGCCTTCATATCTTTCGTTTTCGGTGAAAACAGAGACAGCTTCCCCTTCATGAACATATCAATTCCCATTTTCATGTCGGAGAAATAATCACCCGATTTCATTTTATAGTTCGCGATCATCAATGGTTCATTGATACGGCCGCCGCTCTTGATGCCGTTGAGAAACGCCTCGTGAAATTTGAGAATATTCTTCTCTTTCACTGGGAGGTTGGAGGTTATCACCATTTCCCGGAGAACATCCATCATGCGGGCGATATCGACATCGTTGGGGCATCGGGTAACACAGGTTTCACAGGACGCGCAGAGCCAGATTGTCGAACTGGCCAGCACCTCGTCCCGCTTGCCCTCCTGGATCATCTTGATGATCTTGTTCGGATTATACTCCATGGCAAACGCGATGGGGCAGCCTGCAGTGCATTTTCTGCAGTGATAACATCGCTGGATCGGCACACCGTTGATCTTGTCATTGACTTCTTGTAAGAATGTACTCATATTCACTCCGTTACGCGTGTTCTTCCGGTTCGTAAATGAATTCCTGTCTGTCCTCCATGGCAAAGGAACTCAATATGGGCGGTTTTTCCATATCCGCTCCCGCCCGGCTTTGAAACAGTTCAAACCCGTCTTTATCAAGTTTTTTCAAGAACTTCCTCAAGTCGACCCCCATGGGGCATACCTCGACACAGGCGCCACAGTCAACGCATCTCCCTGCCATGTGGAAAATCCTCATGAGCTGGAACATCTGGACGTCCGTATCATCGACACCGACGCCGACCCAGTTCGGCTGGCTCTGCTCGGCGAAACATACCTTGCAGTAGCACGATGGGCAGGTATTCCGGCAGGCGAAGCAGCGCATGCATTTTGCCATTTCCTTGGTAAAATAGGCCCATCGCTCCTCGTCGGGAAGATTTTCAAATTTCACGACGTCGTGATATTCCGCGTCAACATTCATGGGAGGCGCAGGCTCACCGACGGTGACGTCGGCGATGATGGGATTGTTGAAACGGCATGTCAGGCAACTGTCCGACAGAAGCTCCTGAAGCGGCGCGGTCGTATCACCACCCGCCGTCGTGAGCACAATATCGTTCCCGCTCACGGCGCTCCCCAGGATCTCCGCGCCATCGACACGAATGGCGGCCTTTTTCTTCGAAACGTATCCTGTACAGGGAACACCGATAATGACGATCTCGTCACGGCTGTACTGGCGTTCCTGAAGGTGTATAACCAGCGATCGAGTCGTGCATCCCCGGGCAACAACACCGACGATCTTTTTTGTTCGTTCCTCAGGTTTGACCCTTACCTGCGATTCCTTGTGACGGTGAATGACATCATGGACATATTTGGCAAGGTTCTGCGAACAGAAGGCATTCCAGACCAGCTTATCAGCATCGTCCACGTTATCGATGAAACAGGGTGTCGCCTGAAGCGGCAGGGTCCCCTGTTCATAGCCGATAATGACGTCCACCTTCTTTCCCGCCAATAATTCTTTCGCCGTTTCCCGAATTTGTTTTTCCATATTTTCCACTGCTATAGATTCCTCGCTCCCGTTATTTGAAACGCAGTGCCCTGTAACTGCTTATAAGTGCTTGACCAGCTTGCTCGCCGGACCGAGGGCCTTTACTCTCTCTGTAACACCCTTGACAACCTTCGCGAACCGTTCCCCCTCGGCAGCGGAGCACCATGTGAACATGACCCGGTCCTTTTCAAGGCCGATGTAGCTGAGAAAGTTGCTTAACATGTAAAACTTTCTCCGTGCCGATAGATTCCCCGTCAGATAGTGACATTCCCCGGGATGGCATCCTGAAACGAGCACGCCGTCCGCTCCTTCCTGAAGCGCTTTCATGACATAAAAGGGGTTGATCCTCCCCGTGCACGGCACCCGTATCAATCGGACGTTCGGCGGATATTGTATCCTGCTGATTCCGGCGAGGTCTGCTCCGGCGTATGTACACCAGTTACATACGATACCCACAATCTTCGGTACCCAGTTTTCCTGTCCTTTGTTCTCAGTCATATGTTCCCCATCTCTTCAATTCATACTTTTAAAACGCCCGGATCTGCGTCAGAACCTGTTCGTTCGAGAATCCGTTAAGATCGACGGCGTTCATTCTGCACGACGCAGTGCATACACCACAGCCTTTGCAGAGTACCGTATTGACAACGGCACAGCCCTCTTTCTCATCAACGGCAATCGCCCCGAAAGGACAATTTACTTCGCAGAGACCGCATGCCATGCACCGCTCTCTCACCACGTATGCCGTTTTACCTTCCGCCTGAATGAAATCCTTGGTCAAGATTGTACAGGCCCTGGACACCGCTGCGTTCGCCTGTGATACCGATTCGTCGCTATATTTCGGTGCATGCGCCAGACCGCACATGAAAACACCGTCGACGGCAAAGTCAACAGGCCGTAATTTCACATGCGCTTCGAGGAAGAATCCGTCCTGATTCGTCGATACTTTGAGCATCTTCGAGATATCCTCATTGCCCGGATTCGGCACAGTCCCTACACTTAAGGCAAGGAGATCGGTCTTCAGTTCCACCGGTTCGTACAAAATGGGATCAAAGACCTTCACGGAAATTGTGGAACCGTCTTCTGTAACCTCGGGGGGCCTGTCCTCATCATAGCGGATAAATTTCACATTGGCTTCACGGGCCTTCGCGTAATAATCCTCTTTAAGACCATATGTCCTGATATCTCTGTACAGGACGGTAATATCCTTGTTCGGATCCATTTCTTTCAGTTTCAGGGCATTCTTGATAGCCTCACCACAACAGTATCGGCTGCAGTATGGTCTCTCCGCATTTCTCGAGCCCACACACTGTATCATTACGATGCTTTCCGCATTTGCCGCTTTCGCGTCTTTTTCATGAATCAGCTTTTCCAGTTCCCGCTGGGTAACAACATTTTTGTTCTGACCATAGAGATATTCTTTCGTCTCAAGCTCATAGGCACCGGTGGCAACGATGACTATGCCATGTTCGAACTGCTGTTCATTACCCTTCACATCGATGGTGGTCTTATAATTACCGATGAATCCCTCGATGGCCGTTATGTTGGCACCTGTATGGACGTGGATCAGGTCTTTTTGTTTAACCTGTTCTAAGAGACGTTCCAGATGCTTCTGTGTATCCAGTCCTTCCAATGTATAGTAAATCTGCCGGTAATTGCCGCCGAGCTCGTCTTGTTTTTCCACGATGTGCGATTCAAACCCCTGATCCGCAAGGGAAAGGGCTGCGGTAATTCCCGCAAGTCCTCCACCGATGATCAATGCGGCATGATTGACGCTAAGCTGTCCCGCCTTGAGGGGCTTCAGGAATTCGGCCTTGGCGATTGCCATCCTGACGAGATCCTTTGCCTTCTCGGTGGCCGCTTCGGGCTCGTTCATGTGGACCCAGGAATCCTGGTCCCTGATGTTGGCCATTTCGAAGAGATAGCGGTTGAGCCCGCCTTTCTCGCAGTTTTCCATGAACAGGCCTTCGTGTGTCCGGGGAGAACAGGACGCAACGACGACCCGCGAGAGATTCTGATCCTTGATAACTTCGGACATTTTCACCGCCGTATCCTGCGAACAGGTAAAGAGGTTGTCTTCCACATAGACAACATTCGGCAGCGACCTGGCATATTCTACGACGGCGGGCACGTCGACGACGCCGCCGATATTGATTCCGCAATGACACACAAAGACGCCGATTCTCGGACCGATACCCCGAAGGTCTTTTTCGATGGGCAGGTCCTCTTCCACCACCAGGGTTCCCCGGCGGGATGCCAGTATGCCTTCCGCGCAGGCGGCGGCACCGCTCGCTTCCATAACCGTTTCGGGAATATCCTTCGGACCGCCGAACGCGCCGCAGACGAAGACGCCGTCACGGGACGTCTGGACTGGATTTTCCAGCATGGTTCTGCAGAATCCGTGTTCGTTCAGGTCTATGCCGAGGCTCTGCGCCAGCTTTTCAGCCTCTTTCGGCGGCGTCAATCCGACGGACAGGATCACCATCTCGAATTCTTCTTCAATCAGCGAGCCATCCTCAGCCACATAGGTCATCAGGAGGTTCTTTGACTTCTGCAGTTCCTTCACCGATGACGGCATGGACCTGATATAGCGGATCCCGTATTCATCCTTCGCCCTGTTGACGAACCGGTCGAAATCCTTTCCGTGGGCCCTGATATCCATATAGAAGATCGTCGGCTCCAGCGTCTTCAGGTGTTCTTTTCCGATAATCGCTTCCTTCGTGGCATACATGCAGCATACCGACGAACACCACGAATTGCCGCAGTTGACATCCCGCGACCCGACGCACTGAATGAAGGCGACCTTCCTCGGTTCCTTACCGTCGGAAAGTCTCTGCACGTGACCGAAGTAGGGACCCGACGCGGAGAGGATCCGCTCGAACTGAATGCTGGTCACAACATTCTCGTATACACCGAATCCGTACTCACCGCGGAGTGCGGCATCGAACACCTCGAACCCGGGCGCCGCGATAATTGATCCTACCTCGATTTCTTCGATTTCTTCTTTCATCTCGTGATCGATAGCGCATGCGATACACGCCTCGACACACTGGTAGCATTCCGAACAGATGCCGCAGCTCAGGCACCGCTTCGCCTCGCTCACCGCTTCCTCTTCAGAGTAGCCGAGAATGACCTCTTCAAAATGCCTGATCCGTCCTTCCGGCTCGAGTTCCGTCAGATGGGGCCGTTCGCTCTTGGCAACCCCGCTCACATCGGCCTTGTCGGCAATATTTTCGGTCCAGTCTTTCACCCGTCCCGCGGCGATGTCTTCGCCCTTCAGGTACCGGTCGATGGATCGGGCCGCTTCCTTACCGGCGGCAATCGCCGCAATGACGGTCGCAGGGCCTGTCACGTCGTCGCCGCCGGCGAAGACACCCTCCTCGGAGGTGGCAAACGTAACGCCGTCGACATCGAAGGTGTTCCACTTATTGATCGATATTCCGCTTCCTTCGGGGATGAACGACAGATCGGCGGCCTGTCCGATTGCAGGGATGACC
>JAFGWZ010000079.1 GCA_016936905.1 Deltaproteobacteria bacterium
GATCACCGCCCTGGATCATAAAATTCGATATCACCCGGTGAAAGGTCACGCCGTCGTAAAATCCCTCCCCCGCCAGAAAGACAAAGTTGTTGACCGTTTTCGGCGCATGCGCCGGATAGAGTTCAAGCTCTATATCACCCTTGTCGGTCTCGATCACTGCCTTGTAAACCTTCTCCGGATCGATCTGCATCGCCGGTGGATTCTCCCACTGTTTTCTCTCCATAGTTCTGCTCCTTACATACTGAATCTATTGTCTTCACCGCATTGGGTGTGTGAGGTTTATGCTGTGTCTCTGCTCTCTACAGCAGGTCCCTGGCTTTTCTGCCTCCTGTTTCGTGAGTACCGAAAGTTTCTTTTTCTCTTCTGTGTTTTTTCTTTCGGTAGTGCACCCTCTTGAAGGGGGTCTTTCCCGATCCAGATCGGTTTTATTGTCAGCTTTCGAATGAGTCTCTTGAACTGCGGGAGGTCGCTCCTTGTCAGAAAGGTAAGGGCCTTTCCTTTTCTTCCCATCCGTCCGGAACGACCCGTGCGATGCGTATACTGCTCCCCGTCTCCCGGAAAATCCCAGTTAATCACATGGGATACATTGGTAAAGTCAAGCCCCCTGCCGGCCACATCGGTGGCAATGAGGCAGTTTATCTTGTTGTTCCGGTAGTTCCTGTATATGGAGGAGCGTTTGTCCTGACTGAGCCCGGCATGAATGTACTCGACATTCTTCATTTCTTTTTTCATGTTTCTGAAAAGCGCATCCACCTTGTGGCGGGCGTTGCAGAAGATAATGACCTGTTGTGTATCCTCCCCCTTGAGATAGCGCATCAGTTCCGGCTGCTTGTCTTTCGGGTGCACGTACTTGAAGTGATGCTCGATGCTTTCGGGCGACTGCTGATCCTGAATGAGCGTAATATGCCGTGGATTGTGAAGGCTTTTGTCAACCAGCCTTTTTATGTCGTCGCCCATGGTCGCCGCGAAGAGAAGTGTCTGATGTTTCTGGAGTATGCAGGACACTATAAATTCTATATCGTCCAGAAACCCTATCTGCAAAAGTTCATCGGCCTCATCAAGTACCACGCACTTCACCTGGGACAGACTG
The DNA here is from genome assembly GCA_016936905.1 of Deltaproteobacteria bacterium. Taxonomy (GTDB): domain Bacteria; phylum Desulfobacterota; class Syntrophia; order Syntrophales; family UBA6807; genus DSDU01. Next base: position 1,091 of record JAFGWZ010000079.1, read on the forward strand.
AGTGCCCCATCATACATGAGATCGATGAGCCGCCCCGGTGTCGCCACGAGGACATGCACCTCATGGTTGAGCTTGGCGACCTGAATACCCTTGCTGAATCCCCCGTAAACGCCGAAGGGAACCACACCGAACCCGGCCCCGATCTTATAGATCTCGTTCACATACTGGATGCATAATTCACGGGTCGGAACGATCACGAGACCCTGAATAGCGTTGAGGCTGGCATCGATTTTCTGAATAAGGGGGATCACGCAGGCCGCCGTCTTTCCCGAACCGGTCTCGGCAAGGGCGCAGAGGTCATGTCCCTCGGAAATAATCGGATAGGTCGCCTCCTGAACGGGCGTCATCTCATCGTAGCCCATGGCAACGATGGATTTTAAAATGTCCGGAGGGAGGTTAAGTTCACTGAATTTCATGGATGGCTTCTCATTTTCGGAACGTAATATATACACATAAAGGCGTTTTGTCTACCCCTTTAGGGTATTTTAAACAATATAAATTTCTAATATCCCGGATTTACTAAGAATTCAGGCGGGCCGTCATACAGCCCCCACAGCAGTTGCCGTCATTGCGAGGAATTCACGGGAGTGAATGACGAAGCAATCTTTCAGAATCATTAACGATTATTATACGTGCCGTTGCCCGATTCTTCGGGCTCCCGACCAATCGTTACAAAACGCCGGTAAATCGGCATGCTATATCTCCCCATCCATTGCGAAGGGGGCGGCCTTTTCTATGTGGCAATTTTGATCAGAACAAGGCCCATGGTAATGGCGGCAATGCCGAGCCCCTTCAACGGCGAAATATGCTCCTTCAGGAGGACAAACCCGAGCACGGCGCCGATCACCACGGAAACCTCGCGGGTCGCCACGATATAGCTCACCAGTCCCGATCGGAAGGTAAAAAGAATAAGGAGATAGGTTCCCATCGAGCCGAGGCCGATGAAACAGATTTGGCGTTTCATGTCCTTCAACGCAAGACGGCATTCCTGCCGGTGTTTCATGAGAATAACGGGCGCAATGATAGAGGCCGTGATTACGGACAGGCAGAATATGTAAAAGACGGGATTCACGAGACTCACGCCGATTTTATCGACAATCGAATAGGACGCGATGCTTCCCCCGACAGAAAGGGCGAGGAGTACGTTTCGTAACGTCCCCCGGTGATGTAAATCACTCACACCGACCAGAAAGATACCGGTGCAGACGGAACCAATGCCGAAAGCGCCATAGAGACTGACCGGTTCCGCAAGCAGAAGGCAGGCAACAAGTCCGGTTCCCATTACGCCGGTGCCGCGGGCAATCGGATAGACGGACGAGATTTCGCCCGTTTCATATGATTTGCCGAGAAGGAAGAAATAGGCGGCGTGGATCACCCCCGTGGCGATAATATAGGGTATACCCATCACCAATGACCTGTCGAAGGAGACACACGCAAGGGCAAAGGGAAAACTGCAAAGGGACGCGAGGACGATGGCCAGCCACAGGACACTCAAGTTCCCCCTGACGCTCCTGGCCGCAAAATTCCACAGTGCGTGGAGGAGTGCCGCGATAAGAACGATCAGGAAAATATCGGTACTCATGGTATAAATTGGGGACAGACGCTGTTTTTCATCCCATAATGCTGTCCATACTCAAACACCCTGCCCCACATCTCCTGTCGTGGTTTCCGAAGGCCTGAATCTGTTTTCCCTAAAACCGCATATCACCGATTGATGCCCCGGTTCTTTGCTCTCGATCGATCGGTTCGCTGGTTCCTTGTCCTGTGATCAGCCAGTATATTCTTTTGGCGTGCCCTGCCGCGGTACGTTTTTTCCACAAAACAGGGTTCTCCGGTAAAGGGGTCATGTTCCGTCCAGTACATGAGGGTGGAATAAGTGGACGGTGTTGGCGTGAAAACCTGAACCTGCTCGGGCAGGAGTTTCAGGTCCCTGAGGGCAAATGACCGGAGCTGTTTCATATCGTCGTCGGTGCACCCGGGATGGGCGGCGATGAGGTAGTAGGTGAGAAACAGATTCTTTTCTTCCTTTTTTGTAAGGTCGAAAAAGAACTCTCTGAAGGAGAGCAGTGCCTGCCGGCCCGATTTTCCCATTTTCTCCAGGACACGCGTTTCCGAATGTTCCGGTGCAAGTTTCATCTGTCCCGAAACGTGATGACGGATAATCTGCTTCAGGTATTCCCTGCCGTGTTTTGTGTCGGCCAGGATCAGGTCATGCCGTATCCCCGAGGCAATAAAGACTTTTTTAACACCATTCACCGCCCGGAGCGCTTTCAGCAGCGATATCTGTTGCCCGTGATTTGTCGTGAGCCGGGGGCATATCTCCGGGAAGAGACATCGTTTATCCGGACAAGAGCCCTGCTTCTCTCTCCTGTCACAGTCGATGCCGTACATATTGGCCGTCGGTCCGCCTACATCCTGGATGATTCCCTTAAAGCGGGGGTGCAGTGTAAACGCGCGTGCTTCATTGAGGATTGACGCCCGGCTGCGCGACGTCACTCTCCGTCCCTGATGGACCGATATGGAACAGAAATTACATTCACCATAACATCCCCGATGGGTTGCGATGGAGAATCTGATGGTTTCCAGGGCCCTCACCTCCCCCTGGTTCCGGTAATAGGGGTGCAGCTCCCGTTCATAGTCAATATCGTGAACGGCATCGAGTTCGCCGCTTTCGAGGGTATGTGCGGGAGGAGTCTGAATGAGATAGCGGGTGTCCTGTTTCTGTGCCAGCGGCAGGGCGGTCATGGGATCATTGTTACGATAAAAGAGATGGAACATTTCCGTGAAGGCATTGGTATCCTGTGCCGAGTGATCGAAAGACGGCAGTTTCAGACAACCCTCGGGAATGGTGGGGGAGGCATAACAGAGCCCTCGAATTCCGCGGGGATCACCGCCCGCTTTGAGGCAGGCCGCCAGTTCGACAACGGAACGGTCTGCCATACCATAGAGCAGGTAATCCGCCTTTGCATCAAAAAGAATGGATCGTCGTATCGTATCGGACCAGAAATCATAATGGGCGATCCGTCGCAGACTGGCCTCGATCCCGCCGAGGACAATGGGACGGGTTTCCTTGAACCAGGTCCTGATGAGATTGCTGTAGACAATGGTTGCCCGATCGGGGCGGCGGTTGTTTACATTTCCCGGCGTATAGTCATCACGTTTACGCTTCCGGCCCGTGGCGGTATAGTTGGCCACCATGGAATCGATGCAGCCGCCGGTCACACCCCAGAACAACCGGGGTTCTCCCAACCGACTGATGTCGTCGCCCGAGGTCCTGTCGGGCTGTGCAATAATGCCCACCCGGTAACCGGCATCGAGGAGGATTTTCCCGATGACGGCCACGCCGACGAAGGGCGAGTCGATATAGCCGTCGCCCGTTATCAGGATGATATCGAGCCCGTCCCACCCAAGTTCGTTCATCTCCTTTTGTGTGGTGGGAAGAAACATAGAAATTACCCTGCATTTTAAATAGGAACAGCTGTCCCTATTTAAAAAATTTCCTTTTTTCGGGATCGGGTTGTTGACGATAGAAAATGGCGATGTTGCCGATGAGGCCGACTCGTTCACTTTTGGTGGCTTCGGCGATTTCTTCCGAGATTTCTTTTTTGGATTCTTTGAATTCGCTGAATTTCACCTTGATAAGCTCGTGATCATTCAGGGCTACATCAACCGAGTCGAGGAGCTGCTCGGTGACACCTTTAACGCCGATGATCACGAGTGGTTTTAAATGATGTGCCTGAGCACGCAGGTATTTTCGCTGTGATCCTTTGAGTTGTTCCATTGTTTTTCCTTCTTATTTAAAGTCTAAAGTCGGCTCTCGTATAGCATAGATACTCATTGTGAAGAAACCTTATATTTGAAGCTCTCCGCAATCCCGTATAACTCCGACAAGTTGCGGGGAATGCGTTCGCTGTTCAGTTCAATAGGGAAAACAGGGGCATCTGCCCTTATTTATTCCTAAGGCCGTCTGCCGCCGTTTTCGATCAGGGCCCTGACCGGGTCGAGGCCATAGGGGGTTCCCTGTTCAATTGCCTTCAGGACGGTTCCTCCTCCGGTAAAGAAATAGTATTGAGAATCGTCCATAACCGAGAGGTAGAGGCCTGGGTTAAGGTTCTTGAACTCCTGCAGGGTATCCCCGCCACCATAAAGTTTTCGTGCCGGCCCGTTGAGATCGATTTTTTGATCCAACACGGCTGAACCCTCGGTAAAATGCGGTGTATATCCCATGACGGCGTTGACAAAGATGGTATGCGCGGAATTGAGCGTCTCCGCGACACGGGGATCGTCAAACGACTCCTTCGCGATGTCGAGGATATACCCTAGCTTCATTCCCCTCTTAAATTCTTTGATGGGTCGGATCTTGAAGCGTCCCTCGATCTTCCCTTCCATGGTCTCCGATTCATACACATAGGGAAGTTCGAGGATCTTTTTATGACGCGCATCCATAGTTACAAGGTCGGCCGCGGCTTCAATATCCTCTATCGGTACTCCCTCTATGGAAACGCCATATTTGGCGCACAGGTAGGTATTGTAGATCACACCGCCGAGGATGAGCGTATCCACCTTCTGGTAAATCTCACTGAGCGGTCCGATCTTCGTATTGTACTTCGCACCCGCAACGACCGCTACGAAAGGTCTCTGGGGTTGCAGAACCTGATCAAGATTCTGGATTTCCCGTTGCATTAAAAATCCCGCAAAGGAAGGAAGATACCGGGTGATATCATAGACAGATGCGTGTGGCTGCCACGAACCGAAGGCGTCATTCACAAAGATGTCGGCGAGGCCGGCGAGTTGGAGAGTAAAGGCATCTCTTTCAACGGATTCGGGTTCTGCTTCCTCCCCCCTGAACCACCGTGTATTCGGGAGGTAGATGGCATCGATCTTCTTCTCCTTCAGGTCTTTAATGGCAAGATTTATTGAGGTATCGATACCGGGGATACCCCCTTTTTCCCCTGCGGTGAAATGAGGCATATGGATCGTTACGTGAAGTTTGCGCTCGAGATACTTCACGATCGGTTCTACCGACGTTGATGCATCTATCTGGATTGTATCTGCATCCTTATCCCGCGGCCTGCCCACGTGGGTCATGATAATCGGCCTGCCGCCGCGCGCGACAATATTAAAGATGGTTCCGATGGTCTGATCTATTCTGAAAGGGTCCTGAATCCTTCCTTTTTTTACAACATTATGGTCAACCCGGAGCAGGACAACCTTATCTTCCAGATCGGCATTCTGGAGAAGTGGTACCGTTGGATCAATTGCTGGTTCCATTATTTGATACCTCGTTGAAGTTGTTGATAAAATTTTGTATTGCACTGTTACCGCCCAAACCCGGGCAGATCCGTCACACCCAACACTTCCTTTCTTAACACCTATTCTCCGGTTTTTCCTACCGGCGCGAGATAGATCACAAATTCATCCGTTCCGTCGACCCTCACGAGCTGATCCATCGCATCCTGGTCATAGGCGGCGATGGCACACGTTCCCGCGCCTATTGCCTCACAGGCGAGGTAAAGATTCTGGCAGACATGACCGGCATCGATAGCGATAACTTTATGCGCCGCGATACCATAGCGCCACTCCATCCGATAGGGAATGGCGGTCCATATAAAGGTTACTGCTGCCTTTCCGATAAATGCCTGACCGAACGTTGCCGCGACAATCTTTTCCGCCATGTGATCATCCGTAAATTCCAAAAGAAGCTCATGCTCCACCGGAAGATACCGGTATAATCCATCATCGATCCCCGTGACATTCAAAACGCATAAATATGTCTCAAAGGCATGCCGACATCCGGCTGATGGAACAGTCCGATAGGCGTGGCCGTAATCTATCCGCATCCGCATGCCCTGCGTTGCCCATAGCAGGAAGGAAAGCTCATCGGCTGTCAGCGGTTCATCGCTGTAGGCCCTTCGGCTTTTGCGGTTCCCTATCGCCGCGATAAGATCGATTCCTTCAACGCCATCCCATTTTCCATGGGGTATGAGATCAATTCGGGTCGAGTCTTTCGCAAAGGGTTTTTCTACAGGGGGAGGATCAATTCCCCTGCTCTGGTCGGTTTGTGAAAAATCGATGGTCTTGCGGACAGTATCTTTCAGAAAATAACGATACTCTTCGAGCAGTGATTCTTTCATAAGAATACCCTTTTCGTATAAAGGTGATGGGGGGCAATCACTTATTATTACTACGGGAAATAAACATATCAAATGTCATGCCGGACTTGATCCGGCATCTAGGCCAATGCTGGATTCCCGCTTTCGCGGGAATGACGGCTTTGACGTATTTTATTGCCGTCGCAATAACTCCGCTTCGGAGATATTGAACCATGAGCGACCGTCCCCGATTATCGTTTGAAAAAAGAACCGTATATGGCTTCGTTCACTAATCCGCCCTTCAGCGTGCCGACTTCGCTATATGCATGGCGGCTTGTATGCCGTCCGCGCCGCTCGATATGATTCCCCCGGCCCAGCCGCTCCCCTCTCCCACGACATAGAGGTTTTCAAAGCCATTGCAGAGGCCCTTTCCGTCCCGCTGAACCTGAATCGGTGACGAGGTCTTACTCTCAAGCCCCATGATCGTGCCGGTTTCAAACCCCTTGATTTTACGGCTGAAGTCCTTAAGTCCCTCGCGAAGGGCCTTGCTCACGCGCGGGGGGAGCAGTTCCCACAGAGGCGCCGGTTTCAACCCCAGCGGATAACTCGATGCGGAAATTGCGGACGATCCCTTTCCCTTGATGAAATGCTCTATCGTACAGAAAGGCGCCGCGAACCCTTCCGCGTACCGGAAGAACCGTTCCTCCAGGGCTTCCAGCCAGTCGAGGGCCTTCGGAGCACTTGTCTCTCTACCCGTCAGTGCCTCCGGGCTCACCGCCGCCACGCAGGCCGCATTGGCAAATGTCCCGTCCCTTCTGTACCGGCTCATCCCGTTGACGATGTTGATATGTGAGTAGGCGGAGGCGGGGACAACCACGCCGCCGGGACACATGCA
>JAFGWZ010000080.1 GCA_016936905.1 Deltaproteobacteria bacterium
AGGATCTCCAGGTAACCGATCCGGAGCATCCCATGCGTAATGCGGTGGAGTCGGGAGACATTTTCATCAACCTCGCGGCTGCCCCTCTGTTGAAAAAGAAAATCGTCATAGAAAATATGACTGTCAGAAATATCGCCCTGAATACGCCCCGCAAAACCTCTGGGGCGCTTCCCCCCCGTCTTAACCGTATCAGAAACAAAGTGGCGGCCCCGGAAAAAGAACAGGATGCACCGGCTTCCGCGACGAATCGGCTTGAAGAATGCAGTCTGCCCGATTTCTCAGCAGTAGCAGATATAAGAAACCGTTCACCCGAGGATATTTTATCCGGCGTGAAATTGAAGTCATCGGAATTTCTATCCGAATACGTCAATACAGTTTCAGCAACACGTCAGTCATGGGAAAAACGACTGGAGACCCTTCCCACAAAAGAATCCCTGAACGCCGATCTGGAATCCCTGAAGGAGCTTATAAACAAGAAGCCTGAAGACGTAACGGAGCTTCCGGGTTACCTGGAAAAGATCAAAGTCCTGAAAAACAGGGTACAGTCATCAAAACAGGCACTCACAGCCGCGGGGAAAGACTTTCAATCCGATATGAACAGTCTTCGGGAATCTCTTTCTTCGGCTAACATCGAAAAACTCAAGAGTCAGGATCTCTCTGCCGTGATGAAAAAGCTGGATATAAAGATTCCTTCATCGGAAGACCTGGTATGTGTCCTCGTGGGAAAAGATATTTCTCGGAAAGTCATGAAGGCACTTTCATGGTACCGGAAGCTCAATGGTTTAATGCCGGCAGGAAAGGGCGGGGATGCAGCGGAGAAGCCCCGGCAGGTGCCCCGCATGAAGGGGGTCGATGTCGCCTTCCCCGTCACTCATGGATATCCCGATTTTCTTCTTGAAAAGGCTGAGCTTTCCGCCAGGGCCGACCTAACCACGGCATCGGAGACGCTTACTTTCAAAAAGCTCTCGGGGACGCTCGAAGGCCTCACGACCCAACCCTACCTCTATGGGAAACCGGTCGTTTTCAATATCACAGGCGCCCTTGCAGGTGGCGGGGCGCGGGAACTGCTCTTCAAGGGAACCATGGATCACCGGACGGAACCGGCAGATGACACATTCACGCTGTCTGTCAAGGAAATCAAGATCCGGCGAACCGAAACCGACGACCCTGAGACAGCACCCCTTCAGATTGCCTCAGCAGACATCACGATGAATTCGGGCCTGAAGATGCACGGCGAATCCATCGAAGGCAGTACGGTCCTCACGGTTCTCAATCCTGAAGTAGCCGTGGGTTCAAAAGCCGCGGCCTTTGAGAACCTCTTTAAGAACACCGGTCCTTTCGATGTTATCATATCGATCGGCGGGACTCTGGAGCAGCCGTCATTGTCCCTCAGTTCTTCCCTCACAAAAACGCTGGAATCGGGGCTGAAGACTATTGTCAGGGAGAAACTCAGCGGTCTCGAGAAAAACATCAAAACATCTATCGCCGCCCGCGTCGACGCTGAGCGCGATAAAGCAGATAGTGAAACGAACAGCCTCGAAAAATCAATCAATGGAATCATCGCGGAACGTCTTGAACTGGCCGGAAGGATTCTCAAAGAAGCATCAGGGCAGGATACTTCCCCCACAGACGTTCTTAAAAAGAAGGGATTACCCCTCCCATTCTGAGAAGAATAATCACTTTCGTCGCCAGACGATATCTTCCTGAATATCCTCGATCGGTATGGATTCTAATTTTTAAACCACCGGGATACCGTCTTTCGACGTGTATCCCAGTAGGTTGTAAGGCCGCCGTACTATACTCCCTGTTGTAATGATGACCGCCCGTTTTCCACCTGGGCGGCATTCATCTTTAGGTGTTGAAGTCAGTCGAACGCCTTATGACTATGTATCGGCAGTTCGGTGAAAAATCTTTAAGATGAAACATCCTTCGGGGATTTTTCTCATGTTTCCCCATTCTCACAGACTAGAATCATCTCCCCGTCAGGCAATAAATAGCCGTTTCTCCCGTGAGAGCGGGAGAAACGGTTTTTTTAACATCAACCGGAATGTTCAGTAAAAGCTAAGCTCCTCAGTTCGACCGCCGGGCAGATAGATCTCCTTATGGTGTTATTTCCTGCGTCGTTTTCGAAGTGCTCACGAATGAACCTACGGCATTGTAATATCCTCCGCCGTATCCCATCTGCCACACGCCTCCCATGGCCTCGGCATTGGGGCCGTAGAATGACCCGTAGGCCGATTTTCTTGAATCAGCCGGGTATACGCTTTCACCCTTAAAGAGTTTCCAGTTGCCACCACTCAATTCGAAGTGGCTGGAGCCCATGGTACCGGAAGCCTCGCTTATCGACGCACAGTAGTCGCCTCCCGTAACAGTCAGAGTGAAGTTCGACAGCGTTTCGTTTGCAAAATTAACATCCGTCGAAAAGTCCCCTGTCATGTTTGTTGCGGTGTTATAATCTTCGACTATTGTGCCGTATGCGTTTCCAGCGTAAGTGTAGGACCCGGTCTGCGGCATGTTGGCCGTGTAATCACCCCAGACATAATACCCACGTTGATCAAAATAATAATTGATAGAATTAGACCCTCTCATCGCCGTCGGCTGTGTCCAGTACCCCCACTCCATGTAAGAGTTTTCACCAATTTTCGTCGAAGTGATGTCGATGCCTTCCTCGGAGCTCCACGTAACGACTGAGCCTGTTGCCTGCCAAGACTTAACCTTCCCATTCTCTATCTGTACATAACGGTCGGGATCTCCATCAGATTCCATAGCCTTTGCGTTATCAAAGCCGGTGGTCTGCATCGTCGTGCTGATGTAGGTGGCTCTATGATAGATACCACACTCATCACAATAAGCGGTGAGCATCCCTGTAAAATAGCCTGCCCTTTTCCCTCCTGAGTAGCTTTGTTCCGTCTGGGTCGTCGACTGCTGCTGGGTCACATCGGTTGCCGTCGTGCCGTCAGTGCCTCCGATGCCTCCCGTTCCATCGCCGTCTCCGTCTTCTCCGCCTCCTCCGTCTCCTTCACCGTCGCCTTCACCGCCGTCTCCACCGCCGCCGTCTCCGTCGTCACCGCCTCCGCCGTCTCCGTCAGGAGCGGACGTACCGCTCTGGAACAGCTGGCTCAGGCCTTCCGGGGTGGGCTGCACTTCCCCGGCACCAGTCGTGAACATGTTGACAAACTCGCCCGTCGTCAGGGTTACGCTCTGTCCCGTCACGGTGGAGGTGACCGTCACCGTCCCGTCAAAGCTGTAGACCACCGTGTAGCTCCCGACTTCGGTGGTCGTCCCGGGGGCCTGCGCAAGGCGCACCCATCCCGTCTCGGAGGCGTCGGCAAGGTAGACCGGCGCCGTTGCCTGCGGGCCGCCTTCTTTGGTGGGAATCACTTCGACCCCGAATTTGGTCCCTCTGATTCCCGCAACGGCCGTCTTGGTCTTGACGGTCATCCCGGCGCTCCGGTATTTGAAGAGTTTCATGGCGTAGAACATCACCCGCCCTCTCAGCAGGCTGAATACCGAGTCTTTTTTCTTCTGCTCCCGGTCGAGGATGATCGTGTCCACGGTCAGGTGCCCG
>JAFGWZ010000081.1 GCA_016936905.1 Deltaproteobacteria bacterium
GTTCGGGTGGTTCGGATTCAACGCGGGAAGCGCCCTCGAAGCGGGGGGCCTGGCGGCAAACGCTTTCGTAACGACCAACACGGCGACTGCGGCCGCGGGTCTTACCTGGGCATTGATCGAATGGCAGCAAAACGGCGTCCCGACGGTCCTCGGCGTCGTATCGGGAGCGCTTGCCGGACTTGTTGCGATCACGCCGGCGTGCGGCTTTGTCAGTCCGATGTCGTCCGTTGCTATCGGAATTCTCGCCAGCGTCTTTTGCTTTCTTGCCGTTACCATACTGAAACCGAAACTCGGCTATGACGATTCACTGGATGTTTTCGGCGTCCACGGTATCGGCGGCATGTGGGGAACGATGGCAACAGGATTGTTCGCCAGCCTTGCCATTAATGAAGGAGGGGCAAACGGCCTGCTTTTCGGTAACATCAGACTGTTTCTCGTGCAGGGCCTTTATATGGTCATCTGTGTCATCTACGCCATTGTTATGTCGTGGATCATCTTCAAATTTGTCGATGCCCTGTTCTGCGTCAGAGTCGAAAAGCAGGATGAACTGGTGGGCCTCGATCTTTCTCAACATCATGAAGCGGCCTATACGGTCTTGGAATAGGAGGATGAAAGAACATGAAATATATAGTCGCGATCATTCAGCCGCATAAGCTTGAAGAGGTAAAGCAGGCACTGGAATCAGTAGAGGTACACCTGATGACGGTTTCCAACGTTCTGGGGAGGGGAAGGCAGAAAGGCTTCACCGAAGTCTACCGCAGCGTGAAGGAGGTTGGCCTCTTAAAGAAAATAAAGCTCGAGATTGCGGTCAACGAGGATTTCGTTGAACCGACCGTCGATGCCATAAAGAAGGGTGCCTTCTCGGGAAATCCCGGGGACGGGAAAATTTTTGTCCTTGATCTTCACGACGTGATCCGAATAGGCACCGGAGAACGGGGCGGCAAGGCAATCGGTTAGCTTACAACAAGGAGATATGGTGTCATGGGTGCAAAAGAATTAACAAAGATAGCCAAAGAGAAGAGGCTCGAATTCATCGATTTAAAGTTCACCGATATCCCGGGGCTCTGGCAGCATATAACCATACCTATTCAGGATCTCGACGAAGGCCTGTTTATAAACGGTGTGGGATTCGACGGTTCCAGCATACGGGGATTTCAGCATATCCATGAGAGTGATATGCTGATCAAACCGGATCCGGCGACTGCATTTGTCGATCCTTTCACGGCAGATCCCACACTCAGTCTGATCTGCAATGTCACGGATCCGTTGTCACACACCCCGTATTCGAGAGATCCCCGGAACGTGGCCCGGAAGGCCGAACGGCATCTCTCCGCCTGCGGCGTCGCCGATCAGGTATTCTTCGGGCCGGAACCGGAATTTTATGTCTTCGACGATATCAGATTCGACCAGACTTACAATACCGGGTATTACAAGATCGATTCTTCCGAAGGATTCTGGAACTCGGGGAAAGAGGAAGGGCCGAACCTCGGGTACAAACCCCGTTATAAAGAAGGGTACTTCCCCGTACCGCCGATGGACAGTCTCCATAACCTGAGGGCGAAGATGTCGAAGGTTATGACGGACGTCGGTATCGACGTTCTCCTTCATCATCACGAAGTCGCCACGGCGGGACAGTGCGAGATCGGCGTCAAAGTCAACACGCTCGTCAATACCGGTGATATCCTCATGAAATACAAGTACGTCGTGAAGAATGTTGCTCTGGCGCACGGGAAAACGGTAACGTTCATGCCGAAACCGCTGTTCATGGATAACGGGTCGGGAATGCATGTACACCAGAGCCTGTGGCGGGGGGGGAGAAACATTTTTTACGATGAATCGGGGTATGCCGGGCTGAGCCGCACCGCCCTCCATTACATCGGCGGACTGCTTCATCATGCTCCGTCTCTTCTGGCAATCACTTCTCCGACGACCAATTCATACCGGCGTCTTGTCCCCGGGTACGAAGCCCCCATTACGCTGGTCTTTTCAAAAAGAAACAGAAGTGCCTGCATCAGGATTCCCATGTATTCACAGAGTGAAAAAGCCAAACGGCTCGAGTTCCGTCCTCCCGATTGTTCGTGCAACCCATATCTCGCACTTGCTGCCATGCTCATGGCAGGTCTTGACGGAATCGAAAAAGAGATGGAACCGCCGCCGCCCATCGAAACCGACATCTTCGAGCTTCCGGCATCGGAAAGAAACAAGCTGAAGTCAACGCCGGGTTCGCTTTCCGAAGCACTCAGGAATCTTGAAAAAGATCACGATTACTTATTGAAGGGAGGTGTCTTCACTCAGGATCTTATTGAAATGTGGATCGAATACAAATGGAGGCGTGAAGAAGACCAGATACGGCTTCGACCGCACCCTTATGAATTTGCGCTCTATTACGATATTTAAAGAATGACGACTTCGTAAAAGGCCGATCTCTGCGTTACGCTGCATCTCTTCCCCGCTTTCGCGAGGACAAGCTCTGCAGCGTACCACAAGTACGCCTCATTCCTCGAGATTTGCAAGCCTTGATCTCGGCCTTTTTACAAAGCCGTCTGAATTTGGACTTTTGCGAGACCATCAAGAATTACGATAAATTTCTGGAGGTAAGGACAATGAATGTTGAAATGGTAAGTATTTTTCTGGGAGTTTTAGCCCTTATGATTATCATCATCTATATAAAGGCGAACATGAAGATTTGCTCGCCGAATGAGGTCATGATTTTTTCGGGACGGAAAGTAAAAGACAAGGACAAGGGCGCCATAGGCTACCGGGTCATAAAGGGGGGGCGAGCGCTGAAAGTTCCGTTGGTCGAAACAGTGCAGACCATATCGTTGAACACCGTTCCCATAGAAATGGATGTGGTGGGCGCACTCACGCGAGGCACGATCCCCGTTAACGTCAAAGCCATGGCAAACGTCAAGGTAGCGGGCACCATGGAAAAAGGCCTTGGAAACGCGATTGAACGTTTTCTCGGTAAAAGCCAGTCGGCAATAGCTATAACGGCACGCGAAATCCTTGAAGGTACGCTGCGGGGCATCCTTTCCACCATGGAACCGGAAGAGGCAAACGCAAATCGAGTCGCCCTCGCCCGCCAGGTTTCCGGTGAAGCCATTGAAGACCTTGAACGAATGGGCCTCATTCTCGATACATTGAAAATACAGCAGATATCGGACGATAAAGGATACCTGGAAGCGATAGCCCGGAAAAAGAACGCCGAAGTCCATCGGGACGCCCGGATTGTCGAAGCTTCATCCGATGCCGAGGCAAGTCAGAAAGAATCGGAAGGAAAGAAAATAGCCGAAGTCGCTGCAATCGAAGCACGTAAAGCGATCATCGAATCGGAAATGTCATTCCGTATCCAGCGGGCGGAATGGGAATCGGAGGCAAACCGATCCGAAGAGAAAGCCAAAGTCGCCGGTGAAATATCGAGAATGGAAGAGATGACAACTCTTGAAGAAAGGAAAGTGGAAACCAATCGGCTCAAATATGAGGCGGAGGTCGTCATTCCAGCGGCGGCGGAAAAGGAAGCGCGTTCCATGAAAGCCGCCGGTGACGCCGCCTTCACGTTTGAAGAGGGAAAGGCCAAGGCGGAAGCGCTTCGCCTCCTCCGTGAGCAGTGGGAAATGGAAGACAGCAAAGAATTGTTTATGATCCAGATGCTCCCCGAACTGGTGCAGAAGGTTACTGATGTTATCAGCTCGAACCTCTCGGTGGAACGGCTGACCGTTGTCGACAACGGAGGCAACGGCGGCGGCCTGCCTCACGTGGTGGGAAGCCTCGCCGGTTCCGTCAACGCCTTCTTCGAACAGATGAGAACATTGACGGGTATGGACATTGCCCGCATCATCGAAGAACGCCACCACATCTCCGGCGGCGGGATAACCACGAAGAAATGACATGGTCCCTTTCCGGAATAAGACGCAGGCAGGGGCTGTTGCTCAGCAACAGCCCCTTTTTGTTATATTTTATCAATGATTTCGGACAGAACGCCGCTTATCTACGATATGGCAACGGCGGAATGGGCATTTGTCCGCCGAACGCGTACTTTACCCCTGAACAGAGCGTCGCTGTTGTCTCCCCGATCCGCCGCATGTCGCATTCCGAGGGGCAGATAATCTCTTTCCTCATAGCCACAATAGACCTGCCGGGGACGATGAAGCTTTCCTCTTTCATCCTCCCGGCTTTCCTTCCACTGGGCGATCCATCCGGGAAGCCGCCCGATGGCAAACATGACGGTGAACATATCGAGGGGGATTCCCAGGGCCCGTAGAACGATTCCACTGTAAAAATCCACGTTCGGGTACAGGCCGTTATCGATGAAGAACGGATCGCTCAGCACTGTTTCTTCCAGCCTCTTTGCAATATCGAGAAGTGGGTCATACACATTGTGACCGGCAAGAAACTTATGACACATATCTTTCATAATACGGCCGCGGGGATCGTAATTCTTATAAACGCTGTGACCGAACCCCATCAGCAGGAAGGGATCAGTCCTGTCTTTCGCTCTCGCAATAAAGGGGGCGACATTGCCGCCATTGTCATGGATCGCCTGAAGCATTTCAACGACCGCCTGGTTGGCGCCGCCGTGGAGAGGGCCCCACAGCGCGCTGATGCCCGCCGATATGGCGGCATAGAGGTTCACCCGGGCACTGCCGACAAGCCTCACTGCCGACGTTGAACAATTCTGTTCATGGTCGGCATGGAGAATCCAGAAAAGATTAAGCGCCTGGACCATGTCATCGTCGATTACATAGGGCCGCACGGTGGAATCGAACATCATGTTGAGAAAGTTGGCGCAGTAACTCAGGAAGTATGATGGATATACAACAGGAAACCCCATGGATATCCGGTATGACATTGCGGCGAGGGTCCGCAGCTTTGATAGAAGCCGGGCAAAGGTCTTGTTGATTTCATCTTCCTCTGACCTCTCCGGGATTTCCGGGTAGAACGCCCTCAGGGCATTCACCATCGACGCGAGCATTCCCATGGGGTGCGCGCCCCGGGGAAATCGCTCGAAGAAGTGCCGCATGTCTTCATGTACGAGCGAATGGTCGTTCAACAAGAGAGAAAATCTGCTTAATTCCTCACTCGTCGGCAGCTCACCGTTAATCAGCAAATAGGACGTTTCCACAAAACTCGACTGTTCGGCAAGCTGTTCTATCGGTATGCCCCGATAGCGAAGGACACCCTTTTCACCGTCCATAAATGAAATACTGCTTATACAACTGCCCGAATTCCCGAAACCGGGGTCGTAGGTAATCAAACCGGTTTCTTCCCTCAGACGGGAAATGTCAATTGCGTCATTGCCGTCGGTGGCGGTAATTATCGGCAGTTCGTATGATTTTCCGTTAATGATGAGTCTTGCCTTCTTTCCCATGAGGCACATCCTCTTTCTACACCTCCGCTCCTTCGTTTCGTTACGGGAACGGACAATCTTGCACGAATATATCATCGTGTCGGCGGCCGGGGCCGCTCGAGTTATCAAATGACCTCTTCGATAAACGGCGATATAACAGCTACCGTCATTCGTGATAACACATCACCTGTTGCGACACCACATCGGCGACAATCTGAATCGAATCCTTTTCGGCATCGTACACCTTTATAATATCCCTGTAACTGTGGGCATCGGGGACAATAGCCTCCAGGTGGTTCGGCAAGGTCTTCACGTAGTGTTCATCAAAAATGACATTTTCATCACCGGGGAACAGGGCGACATAGAATATCTTCGTTTCCACCAGGTCCTGGAAAAAATGCGTTCCATAGGAAAGTTCGGGTATCAGGTTTGCGTCCACATAGGCGACCTCTCCCAAAACGTTCATGTGGTTGATCTCAGAAAAGCTGACGGGTACCCCCAGAGACGGAGTGGATGATCCCCATCTGCCGGGGCCGAGGAGCATGGTGGGGCACTTTTCTCTGCTCTCGATTTTCCTGTTCAACTTTCCTATCAACCGCGCGATATTGTACTTCCCTGTCAGTGCAAGGTTATTGTATCCCTTCGGATCGACGTAAATAATTCTTTTTATTGTCTGAGAGATTGACCCTCCCATGAATTTTCCTTCCGAGCGAAAGAAAATCGCGTCGCTTTTAACGTTATCCGGAAATTCGACCCTCGTTTCCCCCCCCATGGTCTGGAGGGGGCGGCACTGGACGAGGTTTATCTGAAAGGTTCCATTCTTTCTGAAGTTGACGGTAAACTCGATGTCCACGGGGTATTGGTAGATTGTTTCCAGCTTCCCCAACATTTTCTGCATGATCTTAGTAAACGATGTCTGGGATAGAAGTTCATCAAACGTAATAATCCAGGCGTCCTGATCCTTGATCCCCAACTGCTTCAGTTTTTCGTTCGTTTCATGATCCCTCACGGCAATCTTTTCCAGGTTGATATCAAGTTTCTGCCCCATGAGTTTTATCATGGGGATCGTCTGCAATTTATTATCTTTCAGATTCAGGACGTCAACATCCCGCTGGGAAAATTTCCTCGTGTCTTCCATCCCGCCGTGAGGTTTCACCAGGGGGGCATCGAGGGCAACGATCCGCGGATAGTCTCCTTCCGTGCGATTGACCGCCCGGGTCCCCAGACCGAAAACGAGCCTGAGCATTCCCGCCTTCGGGTCCATATCAGGTTTCCACACGAAGGTATTATAGGAAATGCCGACACCACCGATATCCGGAAAGGCAAAATGCTTCCGATACGATCCGGATACGCGCTGGACGAGAAGTGCCATCTGCTCATCCTCGTTCTCCAGCCCGCGCTGCAAACGGTACATGAGCGCATCCTCATTCATGGTGCTTGCGTAAATCCGCCGGACGGCGCTTTCGAACTGGGCGTACCGTTCTTCCGGGCTTCCCTGATTGACGCAGAAGATACTATCGTACTTGCCGGCGAATGCGTTACCAAAGGCATCCTCAAGGAGGCTGCTCGAACGGACGAGAAAGGGAGATGATCCGAAATATTCGACGATCTCAAAAAATTGTTCTCTTATTTCCGGTGGAAATGCTCCGTTTTTCATTTTCTCTTTAAGGATCTTGCCGGCCCAGAAGTACCCGTCTTTCGTCTTCTGTTCCATCCGCAGCTTCCACCACCCGTTCTGAACGATATAGGTATAAAAAACATCGGACCCGACATAAAAGGAATCATGGGGTTCCAAAACCGGATCCCATTCAAAGGACCGGTCTTCCGTGAGGATTTTCCTGGCGAGCAACATGCCGGCCGCCTTGCCTCCGATAAAACCCGTTCCGATCAGGCGCTCCCGTATCTGCAATAAATCATCGAGGGTGAAATTTTCCTTCACGAGGATGGACAGCCGTGGTTCACGGGTGATCATGATGCGGCAGATGCGATCGATCATGTCTTCCTTTGCCCCCGATTCCCAAGGCTTATCGAGTAATTCCTGGGCATGGAGAAACAGGCGGTCCCAGTAATCGAGCTTACGATGGGCCCGTTCCATTGTCTGACGGGAGACATCGTGAAAGAGTTTCGCCGCATCGATACTGTTTGCAATAGGGATAAACTGCCCTCCTTCCTGGAGATGAGGCAGGAACATGGTGGGCGAGTAGCGTTGCCAGACCTTCAACGGGTGGACGCAGAAAAGCCCGCCGGCCTTGTAGGTGTCAATCAGCACCTGTGTGGTCTCCCGTATGCGGGCGACCGTCTTATACGAATGGCTGGCTCTTATGATCGCAAAGTAGGCGATCGTATCGAGTTCAAAGAGATAGGGGCAGGTTATCATGAAAAAATTTCCGATCATCAGGTCGGTAGACCACGCCGAAAGCAGATCGGAAAGACAGTCGAACACATAGAAAACACCCTTTCCCTCATTGGTAATAATGGTGTGGACATCCGTTGAAAATGATTCGAAACCGCTTCCCGCGTCGAGATTGTAGATCCTGATGTTGGCATGCTGTTTCACCAGCGGCTTATGCTGGGCGAAACGCATATAAATGACACGGCGATTGTCTTTTAACGCCCTGTTGACGTAATTCTGGACGAAATATGCATATTCCTCGATGTCGTCCACGCGCCACACCACGTTATCGCCTATCTTCAGGTTATCGATAATTTCATCCAGACCTTTTAATCCGGTACTGACTCTGTCCAATGACTGCATTAAACCTCGGCCTCCCTGTTATGAAGAATAGAGCTCCTGCAGCGAACGTATATCACAGCATCCCGCTTTCAGCGCTCCTATTGCATTGACCATCGCAACGGCGGCAGACAGGGTTGTCACCAGAGGAATCCCGTGAGCCACCGCAATGCTCCGCATTTTTACCTCATCCCGTCTCGGTCTGGGACCGCTCGGCGTATTGATGAGAAGATTAACCGCCCTGTTCTTGATGTAATCGATAATGTTCGGCCTGCCTTCGTCGAGCTTGGGCAGGCATGTAACCTTCACTTTTTGTTCCATCAGCACCCGGGCGGTTCCCGGCGTGGATAGTATCTCGAAGCCCATATCATGCAATTGCCTGCCCAGAGCGGCAACGGCGTCCTTATCTGTGTCTTTGACGCTGAGGAATACCCGTCCCGAATCGGGTACCTTCTGTCCCGCCGCTATCTGGCTCTTGGCAAACGCCAATCCGATATTCGGATCGATACCCATAACCTCCCCGGTCGATTTCATCTCCGGTCCGAGGATGGTATCGACACCGGGAAACCGGGCAAAGGGAAGAACCGATTCCTTGACGGCGTAGCACGGGGGCAGCGGATCTTCCTTTATCCCCTGTTCCTTCAGCGATACCCCCGCCATGACCTTTGTGGCAATCTTTGCCAAGGGTACACCGGTTGCCTTCGATACGAACGGCACGGTCCTGGATCCTCTCGGATTGACTTCCAGGATATAGATCTCTTTGTCCTTGACGGCATACTGGATGTTGAGAAGTCCCCTGACTTCAAGGCGGATCGCGATATCACGCGTTTTATCCTTTATAAGATCAACAAGGTGCGGCTCAAGTGAATAGGCGGGAATGACCATGGCGCTGTCGCCCGAGTGAATGCCCGCGTGTTCGATATGCTCCATGACGCCGCCGATGATAACATCGGTTCCGTCGGAAACGGCATCCACATCGACTTCTATGGCATCATCAAGAAATTCATCGATCAGGACGGGGTGGTCGGCTGATACCAGGAATGCCTCCTTCAAAAAACCCATCAGCTCCGATTCGCTCCAGACAACGGCCATCGCTCTACCGCCAAGGACATAGGACGGTCGAATCAGGACGGGGTACCCGATGCGGGCGACCGCATCCTGCGCTTCTTCAATGGAGAGGGCGGTGTCGCTTTTCGGCTGCTTGATTCCCGTCGCGTCAGCCAGTTCCTTGAACAGCTTTCGGTCTTCCGCCCGGTCGATGGCCTCCGGGGAGGTTCCCAGGATTCTTACCCCGTTTTTCGCCAGTGGTAAAGCGAGGTTCAACGGGGTCTGTCCCCCGAGCTGAACGATAACCCCTTCCGGTTTCTCCGCCTCGACGATATTCAGAACGTCTTCCAGCGTCAACGGTTCGAAATAGAGTTTGTCGGAGATATCGTAATCTGTGGATACCGTCTCAGGGTTCGAATTCACCATGATGGTCTCATAACCCATCTCTCTCAGCGTCAATGAGGCATGAACACAGCAATAATCAAACTCGATGCCCTGACCGATGCGATTTGGGCCACCGCCGATGATCATGATCTTCCGGGCCGCCCCCGCCCTGCTCTCGTCTTCCTCCTCGTATGTCGAATAAAAATATGGCGTATACGCCTCGAATTCGGCGGCACAGGTGTCAACCAGTTTATAGACCGGACGGATCCCCCTTTCCTTCCGTAACGACCTCACCTGAGCCTCCGTCATGTCGAGTATCCTGCCGATCTGCCCATCGGAATATCCGAAACGTTTTGCCGTATGAAGAAGCTCCGACGAGATATCCCCGGTATCGTGACAGTCTTCAATTCGGCTTTCCAGATCGACGATCTCCTTTATGTTCCTGAGAAACCATGGATCGATACCGGTCAATTCGGCTATCCGGTGAACGGTCATTCCCGATTTCAGCGCGAATTTGATATAGAAAAGCCTCCCAGGAGTCGGCCGGACCAGCATTGTCTCCACCCGTTCAGGATCGACGCTCCCCTCTTTGAACTCAAGGCCGCTGATGCCGATTTCCAGTCCCCGGAGCCCCTTTTGGAGGGCTTCCTTGAAGGTCCGTCCGATGGCCATCGTCTCGCCGACCGATTTCATCGATATTGTCAGCGTGTCATCGGCGCCGGGAAACTTTTCGAAGGCAAACCGGGGAATCTTTACAACGCAGTAATCGATCGTCGGTTCAAACGATGCCGGGGTTTTCTTGGTGATATCGTTCGGTATTTCATCCAGGGTGTAGCCAACTGCCAGCTTCGCCGCAATCTTCGCGATAGGAAAGCCCGTCGCCTTTGAGGCCAGCGCCGACGACCGCGAAACACGGGGGTTCATTTCGATGACCACGATCCGACCCGTTTCCGGATGAACGGCAAACTGGATGTTCGATCCGCCCGTTTCCACGCCTATCTTCCTGATGACGGCAATGGACCCGTTGCGGAGTTCCTGATATTCCCTGTCGGTGAGTGTCTGCGCCGGGGCCACGGTGATCGAATCGCCGGTATGGACTCCCATGGCATCGATGTTCTCGATGGAGCAGATGATGACGACATTGTCCGCCTTGTCACGCATGACTTCCAGCTCGTATTCCTTCCACCCCAGGACCGATTCTTCGATGAGGATCTCACTGATCATGCTCTGTTCCAGGCCGCGGACGGCGAGACGCTCAAATTCCTCCACGTTGTAAACCAGGGCGCCGCCGGTCCCCCCGAGGGTGTAGCTCGGCCGGATCACCACGGGAAATCCTATATCCGCCACGACGGCACGGGCCTCCTCCATGGAGTGCGCGATGCCGCTCCTGGGAACATCCAGGCCGATATCCGCCATTGCCTCTTTGAACTGCTCTCGGTCTTCCGCCCGCTTGATCGCCTGGAGATTGGCGCCGATCATTTCAACACCGAATTCCTCGAACACACCCCTTTCAGCAACCTCGACGGCCGTATTCAGGGCGGTCTGCCCCCCGATGGTGGCTAGAACCGCGTCGGGCCGCTCCTTTCGTACGATTTTCTCGACCACATCGGCGGTTATGGGCTCTATATAGGTATGATCAGACATCTCGGGATCGGTCATGATGGTCGCGGGATTCGAGTTAAGGAGAACGATCTCATATCCCTCTTCCCGAAGGGCCTTGCAGGCCTGGGTACCGGAATAATCAAACTCGCAGGCCTGTCCGATGACAATCGGACCTGATCCGATGATGAGAATTTTTTTTAAATCCGTTCGCTTCGGCATACAACCAACTCTCGGCCAGTTCATCCCCGCCACCCCTGTAATCGGCGGGTCTATTGTCAGTTATTCACGAATATTCTTTTAATTCATCATTCCCATTCGATCGTGCTGGGCGGCTTGGAACTGATATCGTAGACAACTCGATTGACACCCCTTACTTCGTTGATGATCCGTGACGACATACGGCTCAGCACCTCATAGGGCAGTTTCATCCAGTCCGCCGTCATACCGTCGAGACTGGTTACAATCCGCAGCGCCACTACATTGGCGTACGTTCTTTCGTCGCCCATGACGCCTACGCTCTTCACGGGCAGCAGCACGGCAAAAGACTGCCAGACGTCCTCGACATTCTCGTAGTTTGCGATTTCTTCCTTGACGATCAGATCGGCCTGACGGAGGATCTGCAGATCCTCATCCGTTACTTCGCCGATGATCCTGACAGCCAAACCCGGGCCGGGAAAGGGTTTCCTTTTGAGCAGGATATCCGGCAACCCCAGTTCCCTGCCGAGGACTCTCACCTCGTCTTTGAACAATTCCTTGAGCGGTTCGATCAGTTCAAAACCCAGCTCCTCGGGCAGGCCTCCCACGTTATGATGGCTCTTAATCATCGCGGACGGTCCACCGTGAGCGGATCTGCTCTCGATGACATCGGGATAGAGGGTCCCCTGTGCGAGGAATTCGGCGTTATCAATATCCGCCGTTTCCGCCTGGAACA
>JAFGWZ010000082.1 GCA_016936905.1 Deltaproteobacteria bacterium
CCCCTTTTGCTGTCAGATCTGATAGACGCGTTCGCCGGGCAGAACGGTAAATCCGCTTTTGACGAGAACGTCGATAGCATCGTCCGTGCGGTCGAACCTGAAGATGATCAGCGCGTTGTCACCGCTCCTGTCGACGAATGCATAGGTATATTCCACATTGATTCCGTTCCTGGCGACGAGCTCGACGATGCTGTGAAGTCCCCCCGGCCGATCCGGTACCTCCACGGCGACGACCGCCGTCCTCCTCACCGTGAATCCGCCTTCCTGGAGCACTTTCTCCGCCGTTTCGATATCGTTGACGATGAGCCGCAGGATCCCGAAATCCGACGTATCCGCCAGTGACAAAGCCCTGATATTGATATTGGCGTCTCTCAGGACCCGAGTTACATCTTCAAGGGTACCCGGCTTGTTTTCGAGAAATATGGATATCTGTTCTACTTTCATGTCTCCCGCTCCTTTTCCCGTTAAATGGATCTCTTGTCAATGACACGCTGGGCTTTCTCTTCAAACCGCTGCAGGCTTTTCGGTTCCACCAGTTTGACCGCCGCCGTCACTCCCAGGTAATCCTTCACGTCTTTGGCGATTCGCCGTTCGATTTTCTGTAAGGTCCGAACTTCGTCGGAAAATATGGCTTCTCTGACTTCGACTTTGATTTCCAGCGTATCAAGCGTCCCGTCCCGGTCGACGATAAGCTCGTAGTGAGGTTCAAGACCTTCAATGTCGAGAAGCACCTGCTCGATCTGTGACGGGAAGACATTGACTCCCCTTATGATCAGCATATCGTCGCTCCGCCCGGTGATCCTAGCCATTCTCGCGACGGTCCTGCCGCACCGGCACGGTTCCTTCATCAACCGGGACATGTCCCGTGTCCGGTATCGGATCAACGGGAATGCCTCTTTGGTCAGTGTCGTAAAGACGAGTTCACCTTCCGCGCCGTTGGGGACCGTTTCTCCCGTTACCGGGTCGATGGTTTCTACGATGAAATGGTCTTCAAAGACGTGGAGGCCGTTTCGTCCTTCCGCACATTCCATGGCCACGCCGGGGCCGATGACTTCCGAAAGGCCGTATATGTCGAGGGCGGTTATATTCAGTTTGTACTCGATCTCCCTCCTCATCTTTTCACTCCACGGTTCGGCGCCGAGGACGCCGACACGAAGTTTCAGCGACGTCATATCGATACCGAGTTCTTCTCCCTGCTCAGCAAGGTAGAGAGCGTATGACGGGGTACAGCAGATCGCCGTGGGGCCGAAATCCTGGAGGATCATGATCTGCCGTTTGGTGTTTCCCCCCGAAATCGGGATAACGCTCGCGCCGAGCATTTCAGCTCCGTAGTGGGCGCCGAGCCCTCCGGTGAAGAGGCCGTATCCGTAAGCGTTGTGGATAATGTCATTCTTGGTGAGGCCGGCGGCGACGAACGACCGTGCCATGAGCCGTGACCACGTATCAATGTCCCGCTTCGTGTATCCCACGACCGTTGCTTTCCCTGTTGTCCCCGATGACGCGTGCAGCCGAACGATGCTGCTCATCGGCACGGAGAAGAGGCCGAAGGGGTAATTGTCCCGAAGATCCTGTTTGGTCGTGAAGGGGAATTTCCGGATATCTTCCAGCGTCTGTATATCGTCAGGGGTCACACCCGCTTCATCAAAGGCCTTTTTGTAGAAACCGACGGTATGATAAACCCGTTGAGCAACCTGCTGCAGTCGCTTCAGTTGCAGTGCTTCAAGCGCTTCTCGCGGCAGTGTTTCGAATTCCTCGTTGAAAATCATCGTATCGCCTCCTTGTGTGTCATCATCATTCCACGTTTATCAAAGGTTTCCGTTGCGAATCATCCCGTTGCGGATCACGTACCCGGGGGTGGCGGTGAAAGGTGTGTACCATGAAAAAACGTAGTGACCGGGAACTTAACATAGTGATATCCCTAAAGCAACCTATAAAACAATCCCCCGGCTCCGGCGGGAACGGCGTCCTTTTTCCCGGTGGTTCCGCCTGTGTCGCCCGGCGGGACCGATGGGGGGTCCGTAATGATGTCATTGAGGAATCCCTTGTTATAAAGGCGGTTCAAATGGTATAAGATCTTTGTTTACAAAGGCCAAGGAGGTTGACGTTTGAGAAAGCGGATAATTATCATCATTTTCGTGCTCCTTTTTCTCGGTGTCGGGGTGTTCGTCTATCTCGGACAACACAAAGCCGCGGACCATGCCCTTTACTATTCTGGGACCATTGAGGCAACCCAGTCGCAACTTGCCTTCCAGGTCGGCGGGACGGTGACCGGCATTTACACCGATGAAGGTGAGCGGGCCACACAGGGCATGTTCCTCGCCGAAATCGATCGATCGCCCTACCAGGCACGATACGATGAAGCCCTGGCGGTGGCCCAGCAGGCCAGGGAAACCCTGCGACGGCAGGAAACCCTCCTTGGTGTTTACGAGAGAACCCTGCCTGCCGATGTGACACGGGCTGAAGCCGGATTGAAGAGCGCAACGGCGGTCATGAAAGAGGCGTTGAGTAACCGTAATCGCTATGAAAAACTGTATCTCAAGCACGTCGTGTCTCCCCGGGAGTGGGAGTCGGTGCGGCTCAGGTATGAGACGGCCGCGGCTCAAAAGTCGGAAGCAGAAGCGGTCCTGATGCAGGCCCGAAGCAACCTGAAAAAGATCGACGTGTCAAAGAGAGAGGTCGATGTCGCCCAGGCCCAGTGTGCCGCAGCGCAGGCTTCGGTGGCATATGCGGCTGTTCAGTTGGGATACACCCGGCTCACTTCCCCCTTTGACGGCATTGTGACGAGCCGCAACGTGGAACTGGGCGAGGTTGTCACCACCGGGCGGGAGGTCCTGACCGTGTCCGATCTTTCGAAGGTTGATCTGAAAATATTTGTCGGAGAACGGGAAATCGGAGCGGTGAAGCCGGGGCAACAGGCGGACGTGCGCATCGATACCATCCCCGACCGGGTCTTTGCCGGGACAGTCAGCTACATATCTCCCGAGGCGGAATTCACGCCGAAGATAATACAGACCCACAAGGAACGGGTAAAGCTCGTTTATCTCGTGAAAATATCCATTCCCAACCCCGACCTCACCCTCAAGCCGGGAATGCCCGCCGATGCCTGGTTGCGGCATTGACGGCCTGTCGTAGAGCCTGGAGCGAATAATGGACGATCGAACGCTGATAGCGGTGAGCAACGTATCCATGAATTTCGGTCCGATCGTGGCGGTGGACGATGTGTCTCTGGCGATTCCCGAAGGCTCCGTCACGGGGTTTGTCGGGTCCGACGGAGCGGGGAAATCGACCCTTCTCCGGCTCATTGCCACCATGGTCACTCCGACATCGGGATCCATCACCGTTGACGGACACGATGTAGTCCGTGAAAAACGGCGGGTAAAGGAGATGAGCGGGTATATGCCCCAGTGGTTCGGCCTGTATGAAGACCTGACGGTGAAGGAAAACATCGATTTTTTCATGGATATCTTCGGTATTTTCGGTGCTGAGCGGAAATGGCGAAGAGAACGTTTTCTCGGCTTCTCCAATCTTCTTCCCTTTGTCGATCGCCTCGCGGGAAATCTTTCCGGCGGAATGAAACAGAAACTGGGGCTGGCCTGTGTCCTCGTTCATCAACCGAGGATTCTCATCCTCGACGAGCCGACCAACGGCGTCGATCCGGTGTCGAGGCGGGAATTCTGGGACATCCTCTTCCAGATGAAAGAACAGGGGATGACCATCGTCATATCGACTGCATACCTCGATGAAGGGGAGAAATGCGACAATCTCGCGCTGATACATCGTTCCCGGTTGATCGATTCAAATATCCCCGAAGAAATAAAAGGGGAGTTTCCCAGCCTCGAAGAGGCATTGATCCATCGGATACAGCAAGAAGATGAGGCGTTGATTCATGACAATTTCAAGTTCTGACGCCATATCGGTACATGAACTGGAACGTCGGTTCGGTGACTTCGTCGCGGTGGACCGCATTTCGTTCTCCGTCAGGAAGGGGGAGATATTCGGGTTTCTCGGTTCGAACGGGTCGGGGAAATCGACGACGATCCGCATGCTCTGCGGCATTCTGACACCAACAGCGGGTCATGGCACCGTGGCGGGATACGATATCTGGACGGAACCTGAGAAGATCAAACAATCCATCGGGTATATGTCACAGAAATTTTCCCTCTACATGGAACTGACTCCGCTTGAAAATATCCGGTTTTACCTCGGTGTGTACTCCATTCCGTCCAGACTCTGGGAAGAACGGATCAAATGGATTCTCGACCTTGCCCGTCTTACCGATGTGAGGGACCGATTGGCCAGGGATCTTCCCCCGGGGTGGCGACAGCGCCTTGCCCTTGGGTGCGCCCTTCTCCACAAACCGGATATCCTCTTTCTCGACGAACCGACATCGGGGGTGGACCCGCTGACGCGACGGCATTTCTGGGATTTCATCGGGTCTCTCGCCCGGACCGGTGTAACGGTTTTCGTGACGACCCACTATATGGACGAAGCCCTGAACTGCGAGCGGATTGTGCTGATCAACGAAGGAAAAATCGTTGCCTCAGGAAGCCCTTCCGAATTGATACGGGAAACCGTTCCCGACAAACCGGACGGTGACCTCGATGATGTATTTATAGCATGCATGTCACGGAGCGCCACGTGAGAGTCACGACGATCCAGTCAATAGCCCGCAAGGAATTCTATCACCTCATCCGGGATTTTCGGAGCCTTTACCTGGCCTTTGCCATTCCTCTCCTATTGATCCTTCTTTTCGGGTATGCCTTGAGCCTCGACGTTGACAATGTGAAAACCGTTGTTGTCGATCATGACCGAACGGCATTGAGCCGTGATTTCATAAGCAGGCTCGACGCGTCTGCCTATTTCAACGTCATGCGGTACCTGCCCGGCAACCGGGAGGTGACGGAGTACATGGACAACGGCTGGGCGACCATGGCGATCGTCATTCCTCCCGACTGGACGGAAAAGATCGAAAGCGACCGGGAAGCGCCGCTGCAGATCATCCTTGACGGAAGCGATCCCAATTTCGCCAGCATGTCGGCGGGGTATATCACCAGGTATGTCTCCGAGTATAATAACCGCCTCCTTGAGGATTTTCTCAATCGCAGGGGAATGGAGAAGATCATGCAGCCCGTCAGCGGCGCCATCAGGGTATGGTTCAACGAAGACCTGGAAAGCAGGAACTTCATCGTTCCCGGGATCATTGCCATCATCATCATGATCGTCGGGGCCATGCTGACCTCGCTGATTATCGCCCGCGAATATGAGAACGGAACCATGGAAACGATTTTTTCCCTTCCCATCGGAGCCGTGGAATTTTTCATAGGCAAAGCGATTCCCTATTTCTTCATCGGCCTTACCGATGTGCTGATCGCTGTCCTTATGGGGCAGTTGCTCTTCGGGGTTGTCATGAAGTCGAATTTCTGGCTGCTCATCCTTGCCGCTTCGCTGTACCTTTTTGTGGCCCTGAGCCTCGGCCTGCTCATTTCGATACTGACGAAGTCTCAACTTGTTGCGAACCAAGTGGCAGTCCTGATCACCTACCTGCCGTCGCTCCTGCTCTCCGATTTTGTGTTTCCCATCGTGAATATGCCGAAGGTTCTCCAGGTCGTTACCTACATCGTACCGGCACGATATTTTATCGACATCCTGAACGGCCTGTACCTGCGCAATCTGGGGCTCCACATGCTGTGGCCCAGCTACGCTGTACTGATCGTCATGTTCTTGTTCCTTTCGATTCTTACGCTGGTAAAGTTGAAACGGGAAGGTCTATGATATGAACTGGCTCAGGATACGGGAACTGGTGCGGAAAGAGTTTATCCAGCTCTTCAGAGATAAGAAGAACAGGCCCATCCTCATAATTGCTCCCCTGGTGCAGCTCCTCGTCTTCGGGTACGTGGTGACGACGGATATCAAAACAATAACCGTGGGGATCCTCGACCAGTCAAAGACGAGAGAGAGCCGCATGGTCTTCGACGCCTTAAGCGCCAACGCCACGTTTCGTCTTGTCTACGCCACTGATGACCCCGGCAGGCTGGAACGGATGCTTCTCAGAAGGAAACTGGATCTTGCCGTTAAAATCCCTCCCGACTTCAGCGATCGGATACGGAGAAAAGAAACAGGTTCCATTCAGATTCTCGCAGACGGAAGCATGAGTAACATGGCAGGTGTGAGAATCGCCTATACCAGCGTGGTGATTGACGGATTGAACCGGCGGCTTCTCAAGGAGCTTTACCCCTTCAGGATGGATTACGGGAACATCGACGCACGGCTGCGAACCTGGTATAATCCGAACCTCTACAGCCAGAACTTTTTTGTCCCGGGAATCGTGGCGTTCCTCATCATGATCCTGACGCTTCTCTTTACATCCATGGCGGTCATTAAAGAAAAAGAGGCGGGGACCATGGAGCAGCTCATGGTGACTCCCGTCAGGCCGTTCGAGCTTATCATGGGGAAAACAATTCCGTATATCGTCATCGCCCTTTCTCAGATGATCGTGGTGACCGCCTTTGCCGTTTACTGGTTCCAGATCCCCCTGGCCGGAAGCATCGGCCTTCTTTCGGTCGCTACCTCCCTGTTCCTTTTGAGCACCCTGGGGATCGGGCTTTTTATCTCCACGATTTCTGCTACCCAGCAGCAGGCTATGATGACCACATTCTTTTTTATCCTGCCCTTCTTCATGTTGAGCGGATTTGTCTTTCCCATCGCCAATATGCCCGAATTCGTGCAGTGGATAACCTACCTCAATCCACTGAGGTATTTCCTTGTCGTTATCCGGGGGATCTTTCTGAAAGGTGTGGGGATCGATGTCCTGTGGCATCAACTGGTTGCAATGGCGATCCTCGGACTTTTCGTTTTCCTTGGGGCGGTAAGACGGTTCCGAAAACGGCTCGATTAAGTCTTTCCGGTGCTGTTGCCACATGCCGTCACCGGTCACGGTCAGCTTTTAAGTTGACGGAAAATCGTCATTGCTGGTACAAACAACAGATATACTACTGAAAGGGGAGGGGGCTATGAAAGTTGTATATCACAAAGACTTCAATCAATCCTATTGTGCTGATCCCGCCGCGGCCGAAGGAAGGATAGAAGCGGTTTATAATGCGATCCGCGACAGCGTTACCTTCGTTGAAGCCGTTCCCGCGGCGAGAGAGGACATCGAAGCGTGTCATACACCGTATCATGCCGACCATATCAAACACCTGGGCTTGTACGATATCGCCGCGTTGGCCGCGGGCGGAGCGATTCAGGCGGCAACCATCGGTCTGGAGGAACCCTGTTTCGGTCTGATCCGGCCGCCGGGACATCACGCATCGGCAAACAGCGCGTGGGGCTTCTGTTTTTTCAGCAACATGGCCATCGCCATTTCAAAGCTGAAACGGGAAGGTAGAATAGCAAAGGCGCGGGTGCTCGATATCGATCTTCATTTCGGTGACGGGACGGTCAATATTCTGGGAAGTTCGGATTATGTCGCCATCTGCAACCCCCATGGCATGGATCCGAATACGTACTTGAAGGAAGTGGAGGAGTTCCTTTCAGAGGACGCCGATATCATCGGCATTTCCGCGGGCTTTGACAATCATCGGGAAGACTGGGGAGGCCTCTTGTACACGGAAAATTACCGGGAGATCGGACGGATGGTCCGTCAGGCCGCCACACGAAGCGACGGCGGATGCTTTGCTATTCTCGAAGGAGGGTATAACCACGGGGTAATCGGCCAGAACGCGCTGGCGTTGATCGAGGGGATGGACGAAAGCTGAACGGCTATCGGAAAGCGTAAATCGAAAAACGAAAATCGTAGATCGATGATAAACGATCGTACCGTTTGATGACAGTATCCCGTCGTTTTCGGATCCTGTGATACGATTCGGAAAATAAGACAGAACCTTTGTGGTCAGCTGCATTTACGATGCCGGACATAGATCGCCGGGAGCGGATTGCCAGCAGGTTGTGTGCCGGCAGATGTTACCCGTTGTCGAAGTAAATCTGGGAATGAGGGTACTCCCTGCTTAACAGCTCGGCAATGTCTCTCCGGTCACCTTCCGTGACGATCGGTTCAACCGTGCTGATGGGAACGCCCGATTCATTAATCCTCTCCTTCCATGACAGGACATACCCGGCGACGCGGATAAATCTGCAGCCGCCGGTGCCGCAGCAGGCGTTATCCACCGTGGCGATGCCCACCCTATAGAGGACATTTCTGCCCCTGAAGGGCAGGCAGCCCTCATCCGTCATGGCATAACTTCCTGAAATAAATCGTACTTCCTCGTCAAGGGGCTCATGAAAATATTCTGCCATTGGTAAACCTTTGTAAAAAGTTATTGCATCAGGCTGTTCGAAAATGTCCAGATGCAAGGCTCCCGAAAGCCTGAGGAGCGCGTCGTACTGATAGTACGTCGCAGCGATGAAGGCTGAGGGGAACGCAGCAGATGGGCGTTTTGGGGCAGCCTCTTGATCTTCAGCCTTTTCTCAGAGTCACTTCCCTATACAGAACGTAGAAAAGATCCTCTCGAGAACGTCTTCCGCGGTGGTCTCTCCGATGATTTCTCCCAGTGCGTCGAGGGCGTCCCGTATATCCAGGGCTGAAAACTCCGGCGAGATTCCCTGTTCGAGAGCCGACCGGGCGTTTCGAAGATGTTCGAGGGCTTTTTCAAAGGCCCTTTTATGGCGAAGGTTTATGAGCACAACGTCGATTTGCCCGTCATTCTCCAGGGCCTTCGAGGCGATGCCGTATAATCGCTCCGTAAGCCCATCGATGCCGTCTCCGTGTTTTGCCGAAATATGATAGGGTTTACGAGAAATGATCGCTTCCACGTCACGGTCGTCGAGCCTTTGCGGGAGGTCCGATTTGTTGATGACCACCAGGGATTCCTTTCCCCTGTTCCGCTCGATGATTTCCCGGTCTTCATCGGTCAGTTCGGTACTGCCGTCGAGGAGTATGATGATCACATCGGCGGTGGATGCCTTTTCCCAGACCAGCCGTATTCCTTCCTGTTCTATGATGTCCGTACCGTTTCGAATGCCCGCCGTATCGATCAAGGTGACCGGGATTCCCCTGATCAGAACGTTTCCTTCTATGAAATCCCTGGTCGTTCCCGGAATGGGAGTAATAATGGCTCTCTGTTCGCCGAGCATGCGGTTCAGGAGGCTCGATTTGCCTACGTTGGGCTTTCCCGTGATTATCACCGTCAATCCGCTGCCGGCGATCTTCCCCTCCCGGTAGGTGGCAAGAATGTTGGTAATGTCGTCGATGACCTGCTGGATCATGCCGGGCAGACCCGGCGTCGGTGACTGCTCGATTTCCTCTTCGGTGAAATCGATGGTCATTTCAATATGAGACAGGACTTCGATCAAGGTAGACCGGAGAGACTGAATGGCGTGTGACAGCCCTCCTTTGAGGTGGGAGAGGGCCAGGGTGATCCCCCGCTGGGTTTTCCCGTGGATGAGATGAATGACTGCCTCGGCCTGTGAAAGGTCCATCCGGTTATTGAGGAAGGCCCGTTTCGTGAATTCACCGGGCTCCGCCGGCCGCGCTCCCGACGCGAGCGCTGCCTTCAGAACGGCGTCCATCACGGCAGGGCCGCCATGACATTGAATCTCCACAGTATCTTCACCTGTATACGAATGGGGTTTTCTCATCACGGTGAACAAAACCTCGTCGAGGACCGTTCCTGTTTCCGGGGCTATGATGTCTCCGTGATAGAGATGGTGGCTGATGTACTTCGAAGGGGCCCGTTTCGGCCTGAACAGGTTCAGACCGATCGTTTCCGCTTCCGGACCACTGATTCGAATGATGCCGATGGCGCCGACCCCGTATGGCGTGGCAGGCGCG
>JAFGWZ010000083.1 GCA_016936905.1 Deltaproteobacteria bacterium
GGCGACGGCGGGACGTTCGACATCGGATTTCAGGCATTGAGCGGTGCCGTCGAGAGAAATGAAGATTTCATCTATGTCTGCTATGATAATGAAGCTTACATGAATACGGGTATTCAGCGCAGTTCATCTACCCCCTACGGCGCGTGGACGACGACGACGCCGGGTGACGAGTGGAAAAAACTCCGCAAGAAAAACATTGTGGAGGCCCTGGTTGCCCATCGCATTCCCTACGCGGCCACGGCGAATATCGCCTTTCTGGAGGATCTTGTCCGGAAGGCGAAGAAAGCACAGTCCATCAGGGGATCGAAGTTTCTTCACATCTATGCGAGCTGTCCCACGGGATGGCGCATTCCTTCC
This sequence comes from Deltaproteobacteria bacterium, assembly GCA_016936905.1. Taxonomy (GTDB): domain Bacteria; phylum Desulfobacterota; class Syntrophia; order Syntrophales; family UBA6807; genus DSDU01. The sequence continues at coordinate 358 of JAFGWZ010000083.1, forward strand.
GAATCGTCGATCAAGATCGCCCGCATGGCGGTGCAGACGAACATTTTCCCGCTCTATGAAGTGGAGGAAGGTGTGAAGTACACCATCAATTACAGACCGAAGGAATATCCGGTGAGCGAATACTTTAAGCTCCAGGGCAGATTCCAGCATCTGACGGAAGAAGATCTGGAGCACATCCAGAAGATGGTTGACGAAGACTGGGCGCTTCTTTTACGCAAAGCGGGGGAGCATCCGTCATAAATGGCGATATGCCTCCGATTCACGGGAAAGTGACACAAAACCCTGCACCTCTGCGGAGAGCGGGGGTTTTTGTTTTGGGAATATTTATTCCCCGGGGCGGAAGAAATGAACGCATTGCCGCCATTTATGACGGCCGATTATTATATAATAATATCAAAACGACAATAGAGTGATAAAGGACCCGTATATGACGCGGAAGTTATCATATGAAGAACTGCTTCGAAAAGTAAGGAAACTGGAGCGGGAATCGGCGGCTCATCAAAAGACGAAAGAGGCTCTTGTTGAGAGTAGACGGCGCTATCGGGGCCTCCGTCAGGCGTCGTTCGAAGGCATCGGAATACACGAAAACGGGGTTATCCTGGAGGTGAATCAGGTCTTGGCGAAGATGACAGGCTATAAAGCCTCCGAACTTATCGGAATGACCGTGACCACTATCGTCGCGCCGGAGTGGCATGATCCGGTGTGGCGGAACATCCGCTCCGGGTATGAGAAGTCGTATGAAGTCTACGGCCTCAGAAAGAACGGAACCACCTATCCCGTTGAGATCAGGGGGAAGAACGTGGTGTTGAGGAACCGCAAGCTCCGTGTCATGTCGTTCCGCGACATTACGGAGCGCCGGCGAGCCCAGGAATTGTACAGGACGCTGGCGGAAAAATCGCAGGCAGGCGTGTATATCATACAGAATGGAATCTTTAAATTTCTCAACGAAAGGGCTGCCGACTTAATCGGGTATCGGCCGGAAGATCTGATCGGCAGACGAGAGCGGAAAATCATCCATCCCGACGACCGGAAGCTCGTTATAGAAAATGCAGTGAACATGCTCAAGGGAAAAGAGTCGTCCCCTATAGAGTTCAGGGTTATTACGCGGAACGGCTTGGTGAGGTGGATGATGGAGTCGATAGCGTCCATCTCCTACGGCGGGAAACCGGCGATTCTCGGAAATGTCATGGACATAACGGAGCTGAAGGAGGCGCGGGACAGGCTGGAAGAGATGGAGGCCCTCGAAGCGTCAATCCTCGATGCGATCCCCCATGCGGTCCTCGGGGTCGTAGACCGCCATGTCGTTTTTGCAAACAATGCAACGGAATCGGTGCTGGGGTGGAAGCCGGAGGAACTGATCAGGCGGAGCACCCGTATCCTCTATGAAACTGAAGAGGATTATGAAGAAATCGGCAGGGCCTTCTATGGCGTGGAGAAAAAAAGATTCTTTGTCGAGCAGATTCCGTGCCGGAAAAGGGACGGGGAGATTATAATCTGCCGGGTGAGCGCGTCTCGAATCGGAGATAGCAGGGAAGAAAAAAAAGTGGTGGTCGTCTACGAGGACATTACGGAAAAGGTAAAGATGGACGAGGCCCTTCACGAAGAGCGGGACAGGGCGCAGCAGTATCTGGACATTGCCGGCGCGATCATCCTGGCCATTGATCAGCATGGAACGGTGATGCTCATCAATCAACGGGGCGCCGAGATTCTTCGTTACGCCCATGATGAGATCGTGGGGCGTAATTGGTTCGACACCTTTGTTCCGAAAAGGATAAAGCATGAGGTTAAATCCATCTTCTTCCGCCTGATAGCGGGGAACGTTGACCCTGTCGAATATGTCGAGAATCCGATTCTCACCAGAGAAGGGAAGGAAAGAATAATCTCGTGGCATAACAGTGTCATTCAGGATGAAGAAGGTAATGTCGTCGGCATTCTCAGTTCGGGGGAAGATATAACGGAACGGAAACGGGCGGAGGAAAAACTCTTCGAGCATTCGGAGAAGCTTCGCCTCATGTCTTCGGAACTGTCGCTCACGGAGCAGCGTGAGCGGCAGCGCATCGCGACGGAACTCCATGATCGGATCGGCCAGTCCATGGCGATATCGAAGATCAAGCTGGAAGAGTTGAAACGGGATTTGTTGGAAACGGGATTTAAGCGGCCCGTCGATGAAATCATCGCAATCATGGATCAGCTCATTTACGATACGCGGTCGCTGACTTTCGAACTCAGCCCTCCCGTTCTTTTCATCCTGGGCCTTGATGCGGCCTTGGAATGGCTTGCCGAGCAGTTCCAGGAGAAACATGGCATCAGGGTAACCTTTCAACGGGAAGGGGCAGGGCAGAAACTGGATAAGGATATCGCCTTTGTCCTCTTTCGAAGCACTCAGGAACTGTTGATCAATATCGTCAAACATTCAAGGGCCGATTTTGTGTCAATTATCATGAAAACAAGTAGAGGAAAGATACAGATTAATGTTAAAGATAACGGAATCGGTTTTGATCCGAAGAAAATTGAAATGCCGGCGGATTCGAAGGGGGGATTCGGGATTTTCAGCATACGGGAGCGGCTGAATTATCTGGGAGGGCAGTTCCGTGTCGAGGCGAAACCGGGTCGCGGATCAAACGTCACCATGGTTGTCCCCTCGACCATGCGGAGGAGTAGAAAGAAAAGGACATCGCTATGAGCATCAGGATCATTATTGCCGATGATCACAAAATAATCAGGGACGGTCTTCGCACTCTGATCGAAAAAGAGTCCGATATGGAGGTCGTGGCCGAAGCGGAAAACGGTCGGTCAACCGTTAAGCTTGCAAAAAAAATTATTCCAGATCTTGTTATTATGGATATCACCATGCCGGACATGAACGGAATCGATGCGACCCGTGAGATAACCCATGATGTTTCCGGTGTCAAGGTCATTGCCCTGTCCATGCATTCCGATCGGCAGTTTGTGACGGGTATGCTCGAAGCGGGGGCTTCGGGATATCTGCTCAAAGACTGCGCCTTCGAAGAACTCGCCCGCGCCGTCCGTGCCGTCATGTCAAATCAGACATACCTGAGTCCGCGAATCGCAAACATTGTCGTCGATCGATATGTCAAACGATCGTTTACCACCGACTCATCAGCCTTTTCCGTCCTGACGCAGCGAGAGCGGGAAGTGCTGCAACTGCTGTCGGAAGGACTGAGCACGAAAGAAATGGCTTTTCACCTGAATGTGAGCGTCAAAACGATAGAGACGCACCGCCGCAATATTATGGAGAAACTCGACATCCATACCATCACGGATCTTGTCAAGTACGCCATCAGGGAAGGGTTGACAACCCTGGAACCATGATCAGCGATGGCACCGCACGTCATTTAATTCCTCCCGCCTCATCCATTTCCTGAGGATCACTGAGGCATTTGGAACTTCAAAATCAGACACATCCCGATAGTCAATTCGTTGCCGATGTTTTAACTATGGATACTATTTGAATTGAACAGCGAGCGCATTCCCCGCTGCTTGCGGCGGGGTCAGCGAGCGAATATAAATAAACATTTTCCATGGCAATCGGAGATTCCCCCCAACTCGTTGCGGGGAGCTTCAATGTTCCATGAAAATGCCGTTCCATGCCGAATCATCAATTGACGTGTCGGGGATCGTATCATGAAGCATGTGAAGGTCCGAAGTCTGTTTGACGGGCAAACCCTTATGAACGTATTGTTTCAGCATGAGAAAGAGCGCGACATATGGGCATAAAAATAATTCTGGCGGATGATCATAAGATTGTCCGGGACGGCCTCCGTTCCCTGGTTCAACGAGAGACCGACATGGATGTCGTTGCTGAGGCGGTAGACGGGAAGATGGTCGTGAAACTCGTGCAGCAAGTGGCGCCCGATCTGGTGATCATGGATATTGTCATGCCGAAGCTGAACGGCATTGATGCTACGCGGGACATCGTCAGGAAGTATCCGAATATCAAGGTAATAGCCCTGTCTATGTATTCGGACAAACGGTTCGTGACCGGCATGTTCGAGGCGGGGGCCTCCGGGTATCTGCTCAAAGATTGCGCCGTTGCGGAACTGGCGACGGCTGTCAGGGCCGTCATGTCGAACCAGACGTATCTAAGTCCGAGGATTGCCGATGTCATCATTGATCGTCACGCGGCGGGTGAACTGCGAAATGCCGGCGTCAGCGGAACTGACAGCCCGGAAAGAAGCAATCCTGAGACTTCCGGCGGAGGGCGTCTCATCGAAAAACATCGCGGCAAACCTTCATGTCAGCGCTAAGCCAGTTGAGACACCCCGCTCACTCCTCTGGCTTTCGGGAGCCTTCCATCAGGGCATTTTGGAACAGCCTCATGCACTGACTCTTCCAACGGCCCGTTAATGCCCATCCCTTTATCATTTTCCCGGTGAGCATGCAGTCTGAAAAAGGTGTTCCCATTCATTTGATTTATACGGCAAGCCGTTATCCCTCACATTACGCAGTTGTCTATGAAACACGCGGGACGTCACTTTCCCCTTGAACATCGGAATCTAATTACATACAATAAAGCGGTAAATTCTCAGAAAAGGAGGAAGTATGCCCACCTACGATTATCAATGCCAGTCAAAGAAGTGCGGGAAAAAGTTTACGGTCTTTCTCAGTCTCAGCGATTACGAAAAGGGAAAAGTTGCATGCCCGAAATGTAAGAGCAAACGGGTCAAGCAGCTTCCGGCAATTTTTATCGCCAATACAAGTCGAAAGAGTTAATTTTACCTTCCGTTGTTGTGAAAGAAGGACGACACACGCTTCAATAATGAGGAGACATTCCAAACAGAGAATGCGTCGGTTGCGGCTTCTGCTGTATTCAACGCACTTGTGCGTGCGGCAGAGCCGCTCATCCGGATGAAACAGCCCGGGATATGATATGCCCGTCTCTTCACTGGAACGTCAGTCGGTACGTATGTCTGTTAATGATGAGACCGGAGGATAAAGGAGAATTCTATAAGTGGCAGATGAATGCCGGCCTTGGATGCCGCAATTTTCTCAATCCATGGAGGGATGACGTCCGACAGCGATACGGGAAAAGCAGGTAATTAAGGTTTCACGTTTAAAGTTTCAGGTTTCACGTTATCCGTTTTACGGTTCCCGAATCACGAATTTCGATTTTCCATTTCCCACTTTCCATTTTCCGATTCCCGATTTCGAGAGGGCGGCGCAGAGCTCCCGGGCGGTTCGCTGAGCCTTTTTCTGCAATTCCGTGCCGAGAAAACCCCTTCGTACGTGACGATCCAGAATATCTTCGTCGATGATTTTCGCGGCGCCGCCGGGCCACCGGACAACATCGACTTCGAGATCGACATACCTGAGTTTATCGGGATAGCATTCGATGGGCGTGTTGATGTTAAAATAGGATCCGACGGCCTCGCCGTCATGCCGGAAATACCTGTGATGGTATGAGAAATCTCCTTCCCGGACAGTTGTCATGGCGTAATCCCCCTGCTGTTTGGGAATGTTGAGGCCGTCATAGGTGCTTCCTCCGCCGGCGCGGGATCTCCTGAGAAGCAGGGTCCGCTCCGCCCGATTGCATTCGACGATCTCTCCCTCGGAGAGAAAAATGACCGTTCCGTTCATCTTCACGTGTTCAATCTTGAGGCACTTTCCCCTTTCGTAAATATTCCAGATCAGCCGCTCCGACAGGTGTCTGCTGATTTCATCCTGTTTTTCCGGGTGATCGGCAAGGTGCTCCCTCTCAGTTCTATCAACTTCCCGAAAATTGATGATTCGAAGCCGGTGATGGTGATTCACTGTCGGGACAACGACACGCCGCAGTCCATCGAGGGAGGTTTTTGTCAGATACGGAAATTCCAGCTCAATCCGGTCGATGCCATTGTCCGTGACGGTGCGACAGATCACGTCCATAAAACTGTTCCTGATGAGATCAACAACGATGTACCTTTCGTCGAAACCGCCCGTCACCATAATCCCCTGCCTGTCCTCGCGATCGACGATTTCCACCGCAAGGCGGTCCGATTGCGGCAGTTTTTCATAGAGGTCAGAGCGGTTGACTGTGAAAGGTGACGGCGACGCGACGGAGAACCGGTGGTAGAGAAACAGCCGGGATAACGCCGTCGAATATATTCCCCTGATTTTCACCGCGATCTTACTCATGACTCTTCAACCAGATTCCCAAACGTTTCCTGTCCTTTTCGTCGTTTTTCTTCGGTGGCTTGAGAACTCTTCAGTCGTTTCGGTTGGTGTTCCGCGGCCAGTTTGACGCCGCTTCATAGTTACAACCATTACTACACTCCGGGGAAAATATCCTTATCATTTCTTCTGGGTGACGAACGGTCCCCCTGTCGGCTCGAGTCTCCATTTCCGTATTGTGAATCCTGCGACACTGGAGTATTATGACTCCATTATTTTATAGTACGCCGATCATACTGGATGCATTGATTCACAATGTCTTGCCTTCATCTGCCTGCGGCGTTGCCTTATCTGAGGCCGTTCCACGACCGGGAGAACTCGATTCTCCGAACGATAACAGTAATCGGCGGCAGGGGAACTCATGAAAGAAAGAGATGTCATGAATCATGAAAGCACCGCACAAGGGGGGCACCGCTTTCCCTTTCCCTCCAGCCCGGTCTTAATGGCCGCATTGCGCGCCCTCTATGCGGGAGGTCCGAAAAGCCGATGGGAATCGGATTTCTACGGTCATCCGAGATACCGTTACGAAGCCCGGGACGGCACGATCACGTTCTTTTTCAGACCGCCGCCTGATTTCGGAAATCGCTTTCACGTGTCGAAGGCCTTGTATTATACTCCCCGCCTTGCGTTTATCTATTCGGGAAGCCTGCGGGCGGCGGTTCACGAACTCTCTGTTGAAACGGCCGATGTATTTCTCATACTCATGTCGCAGATCGCCCGGTTGCGGGACCCGACGAGAGATATTGCCCGGATCAGCATGGGGGAGATCGCCGATTTCAGGGGGGTTCATGTCCGCCATGGCAGCGCCGGAAATCTCTATGAGGTTTTTAAAAAGGAAATCCAGCGGCTGGCCGATCTCTGTCTGACCATGACATGGAAGGACTACACGACCGGCAGAGCAGTAGCGGTGGGAAAAGAAACCCCCGATCGGCTCCTCGATATCGTGGACGTGGAATATAAACATGGAAAGGATGCATGGACGTCATTCAGCTTTCGTTGCGGCCTGGCGCTGTCACATTTTCTCTCTCCTGAAGGTCTGAGATGGATCGGATATTACAGCAGGTCTCTGTTGAACCTCAGTCCCTACCATGAGGCGTTAACGAAGAAACTCGGCACCTATTGGACGCTTGTCGGCATTATCTCCGGGAAAAAAGGGTCACAGCCCAGGGCGACGCCATGCACGATTCTCGATTTCTGCGGCGAAGCAATCAACTGGCGAAATCCGGGACAGACGGTCGATTCTTTTTTCAAAGCCCACGACCGGCTTATAGATATCGGCGTTCTGGAAGCGTCCGACCTGCCGGAGCCGCTCGATCGGAGAAAAGGCTACTTCCGGCGGTGGCTTGAAACACCAATGACCGTAAGATTGTCGAACGAACTCTGGCGGGTGCAGGAACCGAAACAAGTCCCCCAGGGAAAAAAGAAACAGAGCTCCCGGAATATTCGGCCTTACCATGCAGGAGGAGTTGCCATACCGGAGAAAGCCCGTGACATTATGGCGAATCCCCCGCTGATCAGGCAGTTCAGGAGCGACTACTTCATGCGCCAGGGTGAACTGGCCCGGGCACTGGGGGTGAAACGGCAGACCCTGTCGAGGTATGAGCGAGGGTTGAAGGCCATACCCGAGGACACGGCGGCGGAACTGATCCGGATAATACGGCAGCGGAAAGATGAGGAATAATCATCAAAAGGATCAGTGCCTCGAACCCCATGCCGTGATAAATCGATACCCATCTTGTGATAAACGCCAACCTGATTAATGATAATGCGCCGTCGGTATCACCGTTGTTTCAGAAGAGACGGGGGTTCCCCCGTTGCAGAAACGCTAATAAGGTAAACAACTCATAAAGGAACGGTTACCCATAATGATGTCATTCCGGCATCGTGTACAATACATCACGCAAGGAGGCTGTTGAGCGATATGGTCAGGCAGGAACGTATTCATCATTTGCAGGCGGCGTTGGCGCGCCACGGATTGACAGAGGGGCTGCTGTTCTATTCCAGGGATGTCTTCTACTACACGGGAACCGCTCAACCGTCATATCTCGCGGTGTCAGCCGCCGATTACCGCCTGTTCGTGAGAAGCGGCTACGACTGCGCCCGGGAGGACGTATTCATCAGCATGGACAAGGTCAGTGAAGAACGAAAACTGCAAAATGTCTTCAGGGATTTTTTTGCCGGACCGGGACAGGGAACGGGTGAAAAAAAGATCGGTACCGAACTGGATGTCCTTACCGTTCAGCAATTCGAGAATTTCACGGCGGCATTCCCCGAGTGTGAATTCCGGAATATCTCCCCGGTTGTTCTTGAACAGCGTAAACGCAAAGACAGGGAGGAAATCGATAAACTGCGAAAGGCCTGCGATGCCGTTCATGCAGGTCATGAAGCGGTTTTGGCGACCCTGCAGGAGGGGGTGACGGAACTGGAACTGGCCGCCGCCGTCGAAGACGCCCACCGGAGGGCGGGGCATGAAGGGATTTTCTTCATCAGGCAACCTGATTTCTTTATGAGCAGAGGTCCGATCAGTTCAGGCCCGAATCTCAGCAAGATCAGCGGTGTGGTGTATACCATAACCGGCGTCGGGCTGAGTCCCTCCGTTCCGGCGGGACCGTCGCGGAGGAAAATCCGGCGGGGAGACCCGGTGATCGTTGATATTCCC
>JAFGWZ010000084.1 GCA_016936905.1 Deltaproteobacteria bacterium
CATCCATCCCGTTACGCCGATGACAATCATAATATTCCATATGGATGGTTCGAGAAAGGCGATCACCGCCAGAATAAGAAAAAAGGACGGGAAACAGAGCATGACATCTACGAACCTCATGACGACGGCATCAATCCATCGCCCGTAATAGCCTGCCAGGGCACCGAGAATCGCGCCGATGACGACGGCGATCCCCACGGCGACGAACCCGACCTTCAACGATATGCGGGACCCCCAGATCATGCGGCTCAAGACATCCCGACCGAGCTGATCCGTTCCGAGGGGGTGAGCCGCCGACGGCGGCGCCAGCACCATTGTGAGATTGATCTCCCCTGGATCATAGGGACTGATCCAAGGTGCGAGAATCGACACAAGAAAGAGGGCAAGAACGACGATACTCCCCGCCACAGCCAGTTTATTCCGGCTGAACCGGTACCGGAAATCACTTTTCGTAAACAGATTCTCCGTCATCCCGCTCACCACGGTGAAAAGTAGTCAACTTCCTGCAGTAATGCCCGTCACGAAACCCGGATTCTCGGGTCGGCAAGGGCATATGATATGTCGGCGATGAGATTGCCCACAAGTGTCAATACGGCGCCGATAAATAAAATTCCCATAATCACCGGATAGTCCCGCGACATGGTGGCCATGTAAAACAACTGTCCCATGCCGGGAATTGCAAATATCGTTTCAAAGATGACACTTCCGCCGATGAGACCGGGGACGGAAAGGCCGAGAATCGTTATTACCGGCAGGAGGGCGTTTCTCAGAGCATGTTTGAAGATTACCACCCGTTCACTCAGCCCCTTGGCCCGGGCAGTCGTTATATAATCCTGCCTGATAACTTCCAGCATGTTGGCCCGCATGTATCGCGAAAATCCCGCAAGACCGCCGAAGGCGGAAAGCAGCACGGGCAGGATCAGGTGTTTCCCCAGATCAATCAGGGAATCTATCGGCGTGAGATATTCGTAATTGAGCGACCGGATTCCCGATATGGGAAGCCATCCCAGGTAAATGCCGAAGAGTATCATCAACAGCAGCGCCAGCCAGAAGGTGGGCATGGCAAACCCTATAAAGACGAAAACGCCGGTTATCTTATCAAACAGAGAATCCTGGCGGACCGCCGACAGGACTCCGATCGGCAGTGCCACAATGACGATGAGAACCAGGGAAAGGACATTAATGATGATCGTAATGGGGAGCCTTTCCGCGATCTTATCTATAACGGGCCGGTGATCCGGAGAGAATGACGTCCCCAGATCAAGAACGGCCAGCTTCTCTATCCAGATAAAATATTGTTGGTACAGCGGCTTGTCGAGGTCATAGAGGGCCCGCATCCGGGCTTTCATCTCCGCCGATACCCGGGGATTGAGATCGGTCTGAAGATCGGTAGGCGAACCCGGCGCAAGGTGAATCACGAGAAACGAGATAATGGTAATTCCGATCAGAAGGGGCACCATGAACAGGATTCTTTTAATGATATACGGGATCACCGATCTCTCCCTCTGTCACCACCGATTCGTAGGGATGCGTACGTATCAGTCCAGCGATTCAAGCAATCCAAGCCTTTTGATATTGTCGACCGTTCTCCACATATGTTCTTCCGTATGGGGTTCAAGGGTTATGACAGGACGTGCGTCATGGTCCTTCAAATAGTGAAATAGGCGGTAAAAGGGGAAGGTCCCCTCCCCCACGGGGGCATGACTGTCCCCTTCTCCCCCATTATCATGGAGATGGATTTCTCCGATAAAAGAACCGATCTCATCGAGCCATTCGTCGAGCGAAACCTTCGAAAATGTATTAAAATGACCGGTATCGAAACACATCCGGATATGATCAGGCCGTTCGAACGAACGCATGAGCCGGGACAGCATTGAAGGATCGTGTTCGTAAACATTTTCCAGGGCAATGACCGTATTCAGATCTTCTGCGAGAGTAATAAGATTCGACCACGTGTCCCTGCTGTTTTCCAGCCAGACTTCCTCGTTGGCGATGTAATAGTCGATATCAAACGATGCGTGAAAGACGATCGTCCGGGGCCGGTAGAGGGGAACGAGATCGAAGACCTGTCTGAAACGGTCGATGGTAGTCTGCCTGATTCTCCTGTCGAGGGACCCGGGCCGCAGATCGAAAAAGGGAGCATGGAACGTTATTGACAATTCGGCATCGCTGAGCCGTGACGCAATCTCGCGGAAATCTTTCTCCGAGTAACTGTCGAGTGCAAAACAGTCGAAACCGATTTCCGGGTTGATCCGTTCACGGATCACCAGAGGAAGATAACGGTCAACCAGCAGTCGAAACGGCATGTTGACCTGCACTCTCTCAAGAATGTTCTCCATAAGACACCTGAATACCCGGGATGTTCCTTACACCGCTCCATCCCGAATTGTTTTCGAATATTCATCAACCCGAACCGGATATATCAGACGAACCACATTTACCACAACAACTCCGTTTTAACAACTCCCGGCTCTACCGGTGATTTTATTCTTGACAATGCAAGATGCTTCCTGTTAAACATCCTCCTTTCATGAAGAAGGATCGGGCCGTTAGCTCAGCTTGGTAGAGCAGCGGACTTTTAATCCGTTGGTCGCGAGTTCGATTCTCGCACGGCCCACCATTGAAGATCCCCGCAACTTGTTGCAGGGAATCTCCGACTGTTAAGGAAGATTGTTATTTTTATCCGCTCGCTAACCCCGCCGCAAACAGCGGGGAATGCGCTCGCTGTTCAGTTCAAGTAAAAACTATCACGTCGTTTCCGCCATTTTCCCCATTTTCAAAATCCCGGGAAATCCTGCCCGATTCGTATCAAAAAAGCACCGAATAACTAAGTCTGTCAAAGGGGATGTATAGATAACTTTGTAAAGTGGCTACTAATCACTGTGCCAGCAGGGTCATTCACCACCGGCAGCGCCCCGACGGTGATTTTCAGTTTGAGCTTTCATGACCGGTTATGTATGATGGTTCATGCTTCTCACCGGATACTTATCAAAAGCAGGGGAATGATACCCGCCATGGCTTACAGTATCATGAATCACGGATTAACGGATTGACCGTTCAGGAGGTAAATGAATATGGGAAACATGGAGACGTTCCTCTCGCGGATGCTCCGCGCCGCGAAACTCGACGCAGCTCTCTACGAGGAGGTCGAGGCGGATAGAACGGCGATCTGGCAGGCTGCGACCGTTGTTGTTCTTTCAAGCATTGCCGCCGGTGTGGGGACGATCACCGAAGCGGGAATGAACGGAATCCTTATCGGCACCGCCGCCGCTCTCGTCGGATGGTGCGTCTGGGCCTACATCGTGTTCATTGTGGGAACGAAAGTACTCCCGGAGCCACAGACTCAAGCCGACTACGGTGAATTGCTGAGAACCCTCGGGTTCGCCAGCGCTCCCGGAATCATCCGGGTGATGGGAGTCATTCCCGGGTTCCTGTGGCCCGTCACGCTTGCCGCCATGGTCTGGATGATCGCCGCCA
>JAFGWZ010000085.1 GCA_016936905.1 Deltaproteobacteria bacterium
ACCCTTTTCAAGTTTGATATCGCCAATTTTCCCGTTCTGATCTTCGGGGCATCGGGCAACCTGACTCCTCTCCAGATGCGGAAATTAATCGATGACCAGGTCAAATACCGCATAGAACGGGTACCCGGTGTTGCGTCGCTCGATGTCTGGGGCGGGTATGAACGGGAGATACAGGTAAATCTGGATGCCGCCAGGATCAAGGCCATGGGCCTTCCCCTGGATCTCATTCTCTCTCGTATCAAAGAGGGTAACCTCAACCTCCCCGCCGGCACTATCGACCGGGGAAACCTTGAGGTTACCATGCGCACGTCGGGACAGTACAGCAATCTCGACCAGCTTGCCGACACCGTCATAATAATTCGCGACGGCGCCTCCATAAAACTCCGCGACATTGCCCGCATCGATAATACCTGGAAAAAGATATCGCGGATCATCTGGGTAAACGGAAAGCCCGGGGTACGCCTGGGCGTGACAAAACAATCGGGATCCAATACCGTCGATGTGGCGAAGAAGGTCCTGGAAGAAGTGAGAGTGATCAACCGTGATATACCGCAGATACATATCACCCCGATTATCGATACATCGGATTACATCCAGAATTCCATTACGAACGTGGGGACCATGGCGATCTACGGCGGGATTCTGGCTATTCTCGTTCTCCTTTTCTTCCTCAGGAATCTTGTCAGCACCCTGATAATCGCAACAGCGATACCAATATCGATTATTGCCACCTTTGCCCTTATGTATTTCGGAGGACTCACCCTTAATATCATGACCCTTGGAGGACTTGCCCTCGGCATCGGCATGCTGGTCGATAATGCCATCGTGGTTCTGGAAAATATCTACCGGCACCGGGAATCGGGCGAGGCTCCCGAAGATGCCACCATCAAGGGAAGCAGCGAAGTGACATCAGCGATTATCGCCAGCACGCTCACCACTCTGGCGGTCTTTCTCCCCCTCGTATTTATTCGGGGAATGTCGGGGATCATGTTCAAACAGCTCGCCATGGTGGTCAGTTTTGCTCTTCTTTGTGCCCTTATGGTGGCAATCACCCTTATTCCCATGATGTCCGCAAAGCTCCTCCGCGTGGGAGTCCACAACTCGGGTGCATCACCAATGGACAAACTCTACCGTCTCAGCAGCCGTTTTTTCACCGGGATGGAAGACCGGTATAAGGAAATCCTCCATCTCGCCCTCGACCATAGGAAACTGGTGGTCATCGGGACATTTGTGCTTCTCCTGGCAAGTCTGGCCCTCATTCCCCTTGTTGGCGTCGAGTTCATGCCGACCACCGACGAGGGTGAAGTCCGCATCGATGCTGAGATGAAAGTCGGAACACGGCTTGAGGTACTAACGGAAAAATTCAGGCTCATTGAAGAGCTTGTGAAACGTGAAGTCCCGGAAGCAAAAAACACGGTCACCAGCATTGGGGGATCGGGCTGGCGCTCCGGGGGCTCACATGCGGGAAGAATGCAGATCGCACTCAAACCCAGGGAGGAGCGGTCCCGTTCCAGTGAGCAGATTGCCGCCGATCTTCGCCCCATACTCAGCAATATTCCCGGAACCACCATCCGTACACGGGCCGGCCAGGGACTCTTTCTCCTGCGTATCTTTTCCGGCGGAGATACGGAACGGGTACAGATTGAAATCCGGGGATTCGATCTTGAAACCGCCGACGCCCTTGCGGAAAGCGTAAAAACTCTCGTCGAAAATGTTGATGGCGTCACCGATGCGCGGGTGAGCAGGGAATCGGGAAGCCCCGAAGAAATTGTCTTCGTGGACCGCCTGAAGGCCGCCGATCTGAAGCTCACCGTCTCACAGATCGCCAATATGCTTCAGACTGTCATCTCAGGCACCAAAGCGGGCAGTTACCGGGAAGGGGGCGACGAATACGACATCCGCGTCAAGATTGAAGAGGCGGAAAAGCTCGGCCTCCGGGAAATCCTCGACCTGACCCTCGTCGGCTCTGAGGGTGAACCGGTGGTGCTCAGAAACGTGGTAAAAGTGGAGCCCAGAAGCGGCCCCGTAAGAATCGAGCGAAAGGATCAGGCACGTATACTCACCGTTTCGGCCAACACCAGCGGTCGTGACATGGGTTCGATACTTGACGATATCCGCGAGCGGCTCAGGTCCATTCCCGTCCCCCGCGATTTCAGCATCGTCTTCGGCGGCGACTATGAAGAACAGCAAAAAGCCTTCCGGGAATTACTGCTCAGTTTCATACTGGCACTTATCCTCGTTTACATGGTCATGGCATCTCTCTACGAATCGCTCCGATACCCCCTGGTGGTCATGTTTTCCGTCCCCTTTGCCGCCATCGGTGTCATCCTGATTCTCTTTCTTTCCAATACTACCTTTAATGTCCAGTCCTATATCGGCTGCATCATGCTCGGCGGTATCGTGGTAAATAATGCCATCCTTCTGGTGGATCACATCAACCTTCTCCGACGCCGCGACAATCTCCCTCTCAGAGAGGCTATCGAAGAAGCGGGTCGCCGTCGACTGAGACCGATTCTCATGACGGCAATGACGACGATCCTCGCCATGGTTCCGCTCGCAATCGGACTTGGTGAAGGTGGTGAAGTTCAGGCACCGCTGGCACGTGCCGTTATCGGAGGGCTCATCAGTTCCACCCTGATTACACTGCTCATGGTTCCCTCGGTGTATCTCATATTCGAAAAGGGACGGGAGAAAAAATGAAAGGACCGGGTCCCTCAATCATGGAATTGAAGAAGATATCGAAACATCATACGAAACAATTCATGATTCTCTTCTTCGGGGTCTTCTGGCTTTTCGCAGGATCCTGCGCAGCCCCGCAGCAAAGGGAGATAGGCGAATATATCGGTCCCCCGAAACCTGCTGTCTTGGCGCCAGAGATGGAATCGCCCGAAGGAATAGCAAAAATTGCCGAGACGCAAAAAACCGTTATTACGAAAGGCCCCCTGGAGATAACGACCGGGGATGCCATACTTATGGCGTTGGAGAATAATCGCGCCCTTCGAATCGAAAAGCTGAGTCCCGAGATATACCGAGCCGGAGAAGAGAAGGAACGGGCCCTCTTTGATCCCGTTCTCACCGGCACCTACTCCCGGTTTCGCAATAAAACAGATACCGACCTCCCGGCCATCGGAGACAGTCTTGAAAAAGAAGTCGATACGGGACTGGGGCTTTCCGGGCGTATTCCCACGGGCACCGATGTTGCGCTCGGGATCTCGACGGAAGAGACATGGTCCGACGTCTCCCCGGACGATCTTTACGAATCACGCCTCGGCCTCAGTGTGACACAGGCCCTCTTGAGGGGTGGCGGCATAAAGTACAACCTGGCCAGGCTCCGTCAGGCGAGACTGGACACGCGCGCATCGCAGTATGAGCTGCGCGGTTTTGCCGAAACCCTCGTGGCACAGGTTGAGGAAACATACTGGGATTATGCACTCACCGGACGGCAGATCGAAATCTTTCAGGAATCACTGAAGCTGGCTGAAAAGCAGAGAAGCGAAACGGAAGAAATGATCACGATCGGTTCCCTGGCCGAATCGGAGATTACCGCCGCAGAGGCCGAAATCGCCCTCAGACGTGAAGGCCTCATCAATGCACGAAGCACCCTCGAAAAGACGCGCCTGCAGTTGCTGCGATTACTGAACCCCCCGGGCGAAAACCTCTGGTGCCGTACACTTGTCATTCTGGACCAGCCCGTTGCACCCGACGTCATTCTGGATGACGTGGAGGACCATGTGGGCGTTGCCATGCGGATGAGACCC
>JAFGWZ010000086.1 GCA_016936905.1 Deltaproteobacteria bacterium
CAGAAGCTTCGGTTCAGCCCCGTTCAGAAAGAAACCGTCGCAATGTATCTCAGAGAGAAGCGGTTGCTGGACGGCAAAGCGGCGGACGTGATTGCCGCGTCATCCCGAGGCAGCATCGGGAAGGCCGTCGAGATGATGGATGAGGCGTACCTCACCTTCAAGAATGAAGTCATAGAAAAAATCGCCGGCTGGGACGGTTCCAGGGACCCTCTCGCGTTTCTTTCCTTTGCCGATGAATTCGGCAATGAGAAAAAAGCCCTGTCGGAGCGCCTCGAAATACTGAAGAGCTGGTATCGGGACATGCTGGTCTACAAAGAAACCGGCGAAACCGCTGCCCTGATACATCAGGATATCCTGTCGACGACGAAGTCCCGTGCTGAAAAGCTGGACGGCAGCGATATTCTGCGGGGAATATCGATTATCGAACAGGCGGGAAGTGCCCTTGACCGTAATGCGAACAAACAGTTGACATTGGAAACGATGATGTTTAAACTCCTCGGAATGACCGTCGGGCACCGCCGAACGTTACAATGAGAGTTTGTATAATGGATCAGACAGGTGAAACAGGAATAAGCATAGTCGGCATCAGGTTCAAGGCGAGAGGAAAGGAATATTCTTTCGATGCTGCGGGAATCCCCTTGAAGAAAGGCGACAGGGCCATCGTCGATACGGAGAACGGACCGGCAATCGCCGTCGTTTCAACGGAGGTGAGGAAGCTGGAGCGCAGTGAGGTGCCGGAAAATCTAAAGAAAGTCGTGAGAAAGGCAAGTGACGAAGACCTGGACACGGAGCGGCACAATACAGCGCTTGAAGAACGGGCCTTCGATTTTTGCGACGGAAGGATCAGAGAACGGGACCTTCCCATGAAGCTGATCGATGTTGAGTGCCTCTTCGACAAAAGCAAAATCGTGTTTTATTTTACGGCGGACAGTCGCGTCGATTTCCGCGAGCTCGTCAAGGATCTCGTCCAGGAATTCAGAAGCCGGATCGAGCTGCGGCAGATCTGGGTGAGAAGCGAGGCCCGCATTGTCGGCGGCATGGGTGTCTGTGGGAGAGAGCTCTGCTGTGTGAGCTTTCTGAACAACTTTGAACCGGTCTCCATCAAGATGGCGAAAGAGCAGAACATGCTCCTCAATCCGGAAAAGATATCGGGGCGATGCGGCCGCCTCATGTGCTGCCTTGCCTTTGAGTACAACCATTATTGTGAAACGAAAAAAGCGCTGCCTAAGTGCGGCATGGTCGTTCAGGCGGACCGTGGCCGCGGCAAAGTGGTGCGGCAGAACATCCTCGCGGAAACAATAATGGTCGCTTTTGATGACGGGCAGGAAGTCGAAATGTCCGCCAAAGATGTCACGTAACATCTGATCAACGATGACGGCATGCGTATCGAGTACACACCTGTGGAGTAAAAGAACATGGAAAAAAACTTTTATGTAACGACACCCATTTATTACGTCAATGCTCCCCCCCATATCGGCCACGCCTATACGACCATTGTGGCCGATGTCATGGCGCGGTTCTATCGAATGCTGGGATATGATACCTACTTTCTTACCGGGACGGACGAACACGGCGACAAGGTTGCCGAAGCGGCGGCGAAAGCCAATGTAACACCGAAGGAGTACACCGATCAGATCAGTTCGCTTTTCTGTGAACTGTGGCCGAAACTTTCCATAACGAATGATTATTTCATCCGGACGACCGACGACGATCATGTCGCGACGGTTCAGTCCATTCTCCAGAAGGTATACGATGCCGGCGACATCTATTTCGGCAGTTACGAAGGCTTTTACTGTGTCGGCTGTGAGCGGTTTTACCGTGAATCCGAACTGGAGGACGGGAAGTGCCCCGACCATCAGACCGAACCGGAACACCGCAAGGAAAGCAACTACTTCTTCAGGATGAGCAAATACAAGGAATGGCTCATTGGGCATATTAATGATAATCCCGACTTCATCAGGCCGGAACGGTATAAAAATGAAGTGCTTGCCTTTCTACGGGAACCGCTGGAAGACCTCTGTATCTCCCGTCCCAAAACGAGGCTCACCTGGGGAATCACCCTGCCCTTTGACGAGAAATACGTTACCTACGTCTGGTTCGACGCCCTCATCAACTACGTGACGGGAATCAACTATCCCGAAGGGGAAAAATTCAGGAAGTTCTGGCCCGTCTGCGAACACCTCATTGCCAAGGACATCCTGAAACCGCACGGCATTTACTGGCCCACCATGCTGAAGGCGGCGGGCATCGAGCCGTACCGCCATCTGAACGTGCACGGATACTGGAACATCGATCAGGGCAAGATGTCGAAAAGCAGGGGGACGGTGGTCAAGCCCCTGGATCTCAAGGACAAGTACGGGCTCGATCCTTTCAGGTACTTTCTCCTCAGAGAGATGGTCTTCGGCCTCGACGCGAATTTCAGCGAGGAAGGCTTCGTCCAGAGAATCAATTCCGATCTTGCCAACGACCTTGGGAATCTTGTAAGCCGGGCCATCACCATGGCGGTGAAGTACTTTGACGGAAAGGTGCCCGCAGCCGGGGAGCGGACGGAGGCCGACTCGGCGCTCATCACCAAAGCGGAAAACCTCCGGGAAGAAGCTGAAACGACGTTCCGGCAGCTCGCCTTCCATAAAACCCTGTTGTCGATCTGGGAGTTTGTCAATATGACAAACAAATATATCGTGGAGCAGGAACCGTGGGCCGTGGCGAAAGATCCCGCTAGGAAGGACCGTCTGGGAACGATCATCTATAATGTCCTGGAGGCGCTTCGGGTCATCGCCGTTCTCGTATCGCCCTTCATGCCGGACAGCGCAGGAGAGCTGATGAACCGTCTCGGCATTCTGGAAAAAGAGAACCAGGATTTCAGAAGTATCGCCACATGGGGCGGGCTGGCGACGGGCAATGTCCTGACCAGGGGCGAATCACTTTTCCCTCGCTTTGTCTACGAGAGGCCGGAGGATGTGCAGGAGGTACGAAAAATGGCCGATGTAAAAGAGGAAATCAGTTACGAAGACTTTGACAAGATAGATATCCGGGTTGCGACGGTCATCGAGGCCGCCCCGGTTCCGAAATCGAATAAACTGCTGAAACTGAAGATTGATATCGGTGAGGAGAGAACCATCGTCGCCGGCATGGGAAAAGACTACAAGCCGGAAGACATCGTGGGGAAGCAGATAGCCGTCATCGTCAATCTGAAACCGACGAAACTCATGGGAGTGGAGTCTCACGGAATGCTCCTGGCGACGGATACGGACGGGGGCCTCACCCTGCTTACCTTTGACGGCAAAGCAACGGTGGGAGCGAAGGTCCGGTAACCATTCCCGACCGCGGAGCGCTTACTGAAGAGCCGCCGGCGGTTCCGACGGTACGTCCACCGGTGTGATGTGCCGTTCGATGATATCTTTGGTGTTGTTGACGTTCAGCCGGCCGAAGAGAAAGGCGAACTGGTTTTCCAGCTCCTTCCCGATGGCGCCGAGCACCGGTGCCGGAAGATCCCACATGTCCTTCTTGAAGGCGCCGAACCCCTTTTTACGTGTCTTGTAGATAAACTGCTCCTGAGTATCCGATTCCTTCTTTTCTCCCCGGAGCTTGTCATTGATATAAGCGTAGATCCTTTGCTTCAGCTCCGCCGGGAAATGATCGCTGTCGTAAATGATGTTCTGGAATCCCGTAGCCAGGTGGATTTCCGCCGTCTGTGTGGGCGGGAACTTGTCGAACGCCTCGTTCGGAAGCGTTGACGCACCGTGCTGCACCGCGCCGGACAGCCCGTACTCGGACCGGGCGACCTCCGAAATCTTTTCCAGCGTGTCAAAGTCGATCTTGACCTTGGCAATCGTGCCGTCGGGGAGGGGCACGCCGCCGTGGGTCGTTCCCGTCTGGATACTGATCTTGCTGATCCCCTTCATCCCTCCAATTTTATTCAACTCTTCCAGATAGTTATCCATGAAAATCCTGAATTCCTCAACGGTGGTGTTCTTGCCACCCACCTCGCCGATCTCGCCCCCGATGGAGATGGTGATTCCCGCCGGTTCGATGCTTCGGATGAGCTCAGTCAGTTCGGCATTGATGATGTAGTTGTTTTCCTGCTGTTCCTTGATGGTCGCCCTGCTCAGGTCGACCACGGTGGACGGGTCGATATCGATATTGTAGAAACCGCCGGCGACAGCCTCTCTGATGAGCGCCTTGACTCCGTCGACTTCCGCCGAGGGGTCCTGGGCGAACTTTTTTGCGTTGATCTGGAAATGATCGCCCTGGAGAAAGAGAGGCCCGGCAAAACCCGTTTTAATCGCTGCAGCCGTCACCGCCGCGGCAAATTCCGCCGGGCGCTGTTCCGTATAACCGATCTCCGATCGGGCGATTTCAAAAATGAGGGCCCCCACCTTGCCGTCAACCGCAGCGCGGAAGACAGCCTGGGCGCTGTGATAGGTGATTCCCCGGAGATTAATCGCCGGAACGGTAAAGCCCGTTACCTCTTTCCTGCCCATGGCCTCATAGAGGGACTGGATCGACGAAGAGAGAATGCCGAGCGCCGCCCCCGCCCGCCTTATCAGCCATCGCGACGACGTTTTCGTTTCCTCGTCGTCACAGAAGACGGCGGTGTAGACGAGACGGTCGATGAGCCTGTCCCGGAGCTTCGATTCGTTGAGCACCGCGACGCCGTTGCCGGTGACGGACAGGACACCGTCGATTCCTTTTTTTAATTCATCACGATTCTGAAACATCATGGACAGCTCCTTCCTCGATGATGCGAATGAAATGAAAAGAATGGATTATTCTTTTTTAGACAGGAATTCCCGGGCCTTTTCTATCTCGTACTTGCTGCCGATGTAGATCGGGCTTCTCTGGTCAAGCGACTCGGGCTTTATCTTCAGGATATCGACGGTCCCATTCGTTGCCCTGCCCCCCGCCTGCTCGATGAGAAACGCCATCGGCTTCAACTCGAAGATGAGTCGCAGCTTTCCCTTCTCCGCGCCTTTCACGGCGGGATAGGTGAAGACGCCCCCCCGCTTGATCATGATCTGGTTGATGTCGGGAACGAACCCGCCGCTGTACCGGAGCTTGTACCCCTCCGTTTCGAGGAATTCGATATACTCGAGATGCTCCGGGAGCCAGTCCTTCCTCAGCCCGCCGAGGCTGTAAATCGAGCCCTTGTCTTTCAGGATGATGTTTTCTTCCGAGAGAACGTACTCTCCTTCACGGTTCAGAACGAACTCGTGGGTTCCCTTTCCCGCCGAGTAGACCATGGTGATAAGCGGGCCGTAAGTAATATACATGGCGGCGACGATGTCATTTTCACCGACCTGCGCCAGGGGACCCCGGTAGATCCCGATAATCGTTCCGATAGCGAGGTTCGTGTCCACGAGGGACGACCCGTCCAGGGGGTCCGCCGTTACCGAGTACTGTTCATCCCCGTCTCCGATCTGGATAATGTCCGGCTGTTCCTCCGATGCATACTCCCTGACAAACCCGGAATATTCCAATTGACTCTGGAGGATCTGATCGGAACTTCTGTCCAGGGCGAGCTGTTCTTCCCCGTAGATATTTTCGAAGCCCGCCAGTTTCCGATTCGATTCGTGAATTTTGGCCGAAATATATTTTCCCGTTACCGCGATCTGCCAGATGAGACGCCGGAGCTCCGTTTCGACGCCGGCCATCCACATATGCCGCCGCAGGTCGACGAATTGTTTCGTGGCATCAGATATGTTTTCCATGATTCTCCTCACGATGTGGCGGTATGTCGACGGACATTCCGTCCGATCCCTCCCGTGTTGCGCCCCGCTGGCATTGCAATGCGCCCATATAAATAACAGGTAACCATTTCTTTGACAAGAAATTTTTCGAACAGCCCCGGCGCCGAAAGTGGCCCCCCTATTCATGTTACGGCACGAGTTTTAACGGACGTATCCTCCTCCTTGGCGGAGAACAGGTTTTCCGCACTTTCGTCAATCATGTATTGTCTGGTTTGTCCCTAGATGAGGGGCGATAAGCAATGGCTCCCCGCAAGCAGAATACGAAAGAGAGTTCGATACGTCAGACATATCA
>JAFGWZ010000087.1 GCA_016936905.1 Deltaproteobacteria bacterium
AGGCCAGTAGCTCTAATGGATAGAGCGCCGGACTCCAAATCCGGATGCTGGGGGTTCGAGTCCCTCCTGGCCTGCCATTTTATTTTTCCCGTTGATGTAACTGGATAGGGTATATGGAAAAAGTAAAGATAGCGGCGGCGAAGGCGATGCAGTTTTTGCGGGAATCCCGTGTTGAGCTTCGAAAAGTCACATGGCCGACACCGAAAGAGGCCCTTGCTTCAACATCGGTGGTTATCGTTGTCGTCATTATTGTGTCCATGTTCCTCGGGGTTGTCGATTTTGGTCTCACCAAGCTTGTGCGGTTGGTGCTGGGGTAAGGCGAGATGGCGTTTAGGTGGTATGTCATTCATACCTATTCGGGGTTCGAAAGCAGAGTGAAGCGCTCGTTGCTGGAGGCGATCGCCGCTGCCGGCATGGAGGAGTGTTTCGATGATATTCTCATTCCCGAAGAAGATGTTGTCGAGCTTGTCAAGGGGGAGAAGAAAACGTCGAAACGGAAGTTTTTCCCGGGATATATTCTGGTCAGGATGGAGCTGAACGACGATACCTGGCACATCGTAAAGAACACGCCGAAGGTGACCGGTTTCATCGGCAGCAAGGATAAGCCGTCTCCCATAGCGGATGAAGACGTACAGTCGCTGAAAACCCGCATCGACGAGGGGACGCTGAAGCCGAAACCGAAATATACGTTTGAAGAGGGCGATCATGTGAAGATCATCGACGGTCCCTTTACCAATTTTGATGGCGTCATCGATGATGTGAAGCCGGAGAAGGGCAAGTTGCGGGTTATCGTCAGTATCTTCGGCAGATCGACACCGGTTGAACTTGACTTTATTCAGGTTGTCCAGAGCTGAGCCGGTGCAATGAGAATCGGAAAAAGGACTGAAACTATTCTCTGTAATAAACAATAAGGGTGGTTGGAATGGCAAAGAAAGTTATTGCGAACATAAAGCTTCAAATACAGGCCGGCAAGGCGACACCGTCACCGCCGATCGGTCCCGCATTGGGCCAGCACGGGGTCAACATCATGGAATTCTGCAAGGCCTACAACGCGCAGACCCAGAATCAGGAAGGCATGATCATTCCCGTTCTGATTACGGTATATGCCGACCGTTCGTTTACCTTTGTTACGAAAACACCGCCGACGTCGGTCCTTCTCAAGCAGGCGGCCAAGATAGCAAAAGGCGCTCAGGATCCGAAGCGTGACGTTGTTGGATCGGTGACGGCATCGCAGGTGAAAGAGATTGCCGAGTTGAAATACAAGGATCTGAACGCTGTGGATATGGCAGGGGCAATCAAAACCGTCGAAGGAACAGCGCGATCCATGGGAATACAAATAATTTAATTAACTTATACCGGAGATTGATGTAATGTCGAAGAGGGGAAAGGGAATCATTGAGGCGAAACAGAAGGTCGATTCGACGACACGTTATTCGATAAAGGATGCCGTCGATCTCGTTGTGTCTGCAGCACGGGCGAAGTTCGATGAAAACGTCGATGCCGCGATCCGGCTTGGGGTCAATCCGCGCCACGCGGACCAGATGGTCCGGGGAAGTGTTGTTTTGCCTAATGGATTGGGCAAAAAGGTGAAGGTGCTGGTGTTCGCAAAAGGAGATAAGGAAAAAGAAGCACTGGAGGCCGGCGCTGATTATGCGGGGTCGGATGACCTGATTGAGAAGATAAAAGGCGGATGGCTTGATTTTGACCGGGCTGTCGCGACGCCTGACATGATGGGAAATGTTGGAAAACTTGGTAAGATTCTGGGGCCCCGTGGGTTGATGCCGAATCCAAAGGTTGGTACGGTAACCTTCAACGTGGCTGATGCCGTCAAGGAGATGAAAGCCGGTCGAGTCGAGTTTCGGGTCGAAAGGGCGGGTATCATCCACAGTCCGGTGGGAAAGGTTTCGTTCGGTGCTGATAAACTGGTAGAGAATTTTCTTGCATTGATTGAAACCGTCATCAAGCTGAAACCTGCATCCAGTAAGGGAACATATCTGCGATCCATTTCTCTTTCGTCGACCATGGGACCCGGGGTTAAAATAGATCCTCTGGATGTAAGAAATATTTTACGATAGCGTAGTAAGAAAGCATCGAAAGTTCAAGACAGCAGGTACAGGAAGTTTAATCGAGCATGGTCGGCCTGCCGAGACCAAGGTGTTGACAGTAGTTTCTTCCTGTATAGCGGTCTGACTTTCAACTTCTTGAAATTATAGTGAAAGGAGGCCTATAAGTTGGATCGAAGCACAAAGGAACAGGTTGTTGCCGAGCTTCAAGAGCGACTCAAGGACGTCAAGTTGGCGATTCTTGCCGGTTACAGTGGCCTGAACGTCGCAAAGATTACGGAGTTACGGAATGAACTGAGGAAAACGGATGCGGAATTTCGAGTAATCAAAAACACGCTTTTCAAGATTGCCGCACACGACACGGAATTCAGTCTGTTCGACGATCATCTCGCCGGGCCGCTTGCGGTCGTCATGAATTTCGGCGATGTCGTGGCACCGACGAAAGCCCTCGTTGAGTTTGCCAAAAAGAACGCCCAGCTTGAAATCAAGGTCGGCGTGCTGGATGGCAAGACCTTGACGGCAGAGCAGATCAAGGCTCTTTCCGAGCTGCCGAGCAAAGAAATTCTCCAGGCACAACTCCTATCCGTTATGATCGGCGCACAGACGTCGCTGGTTACGGTATTGAGTGGCGTACAGCGGCAATTCGTGCAGCTTCTCGCTGCGTATCAAGCGAAAAAGGAAAACAATTAATCAATACAGGAAGGAATGAAGAAGATGGCAGACGCAAAAATTACAAAAGAAGATGTTATTGCATTTATCGAAGGAATGACGGTTCTCGAATTATCTGAAATGGTAAAAGAACTTGAGGCAAGACTCGGCGTGTCGGCGGCGGCGCCCGTTGCCGTGGCGGCGGCAGGCGGAGCCGGCGCAGCGGCGCCGGCAGCGGCGGCTGAAGAGAAGACGGAATTCGACGTCGTTCTTACCGGATTTGGTGAGCAGAAGATTCAGGTCATCAAGGTTGTCAGGGCCTTAACGGGTCTCGGACTGAAAGAGGCGAAAGAACTTGTTGAAGGTGTTCCCAAGGCGGTCAAGGAAGCGGTGTCGAAAGACGAGGCTGACGGCATGAAGGCAAAATTGGAAGAAGTGGGAGCAACCGTCGAGATCAAGTAAATAAACATAGTTGTGCCCCTCACACGGTAAGTTGTGAGGGGTATATCTTTTAAGGGGCCTTATGGGGAGCTATAGAAAAAATTTCGGTCGTATCAAGGAGATCGTTGAGATCCCGAATCTCATCGATATTCAGAAAAAATCCTATGAGAAATTCCTGCAGCGTGATGTTCAGGCTCTTGCGCGTCGTGATATCGGACTCCAGGGGGCGTTCAAGAGTGTCATGCCGATCGTCGATTTCGGAGGCAAGTGTTCTCTGGAATTTGTCAGTTACAGCATCGGAGGGAGCCGTTATGATGAGCAGGAATGCCTGCAAAAGGGAATGACCTATGCGGCGCCGCTGAAGATCGTCGTCAGGCTGGTCGTTTTTGACAGTGACCGTTCAGGTGGTCAGCGGACGATCCGAGACATCAAGGAGCAGGAAATATACTTTGGTGAAATTCCTCTGATGACCGATAAGGGAACCTTCATCATCAATGGGACCGAGCGGGTTATTGTCAGTCAGCTTCACCGGTCGCCGGGGATATTCTTCGATCACGATAAGGGAAAAACCCACGCGAGCGGAAAACTGATCCATTCGGCGCGTATTATGCCGATTCGCGGGTCATGGCTCGATATCGAATTCGATCCCAAAGATGTGCTCTACGCGCGGATCGATCGGCGGAGAAAGATGCCCGTGACGATTCTCCTCAAGGCCATGGGGTATACCACCGAAGAACTTCTCAGGCACTTCTGCTCCATTGAGACGGTTGTGGTAGAGGATGGAAAATTTTATCTGTCGATCGGGAAGACCATCGTGGGTGAAAGGGCATCCGACGACATTGCCGATCCACAGACCGGAGATGTCATCATCAAGAAGGGGCGGAAATTTTCCCGGGCGACGGTGAAGAAAATGGCCGAGGGAGGGATTGACCGTATCGAAATCAATCCGGAAGATCTTGTCGGCAAGGTATGGGCTCAGAATGTCATTGATCCGGAGACTGAAGAAATTCTGTTCACGGCTAACGACGAATTGTCCCTTGATGGTGTAGATCTGATTCTGAAGAAGGGGATACAAGAGTTGACGTTTGCCCATATAGAGGAAGACAGATCGAATGCCTATATACGGAACACCCTTCTTCTGGATAAGCTTGAAACGGAAGATGAGGCGATTATTGAAATCTACCGTCGGCTCAGGCCCAGTAATCCGCCGACCCTCGAAACGGCGAGGAAATTTTTCAACAGCCTCTTTTTCGACCCCGATACCTACGATCTTTCAGATGTGGGAAGGGTGAAAATCAACTATAAACTTCGCCTTGATGTTCCCACCGATATGACGGTTCTCCGCCGGGAGGATATCCTCGATGCGGTGGACTACCTGACGAAACTGAAGAACGGCAGGAGCAACTACACGCTCGATGACATCGATCATCTGGGGAACAGGCGTATCCGGTCGGTGGGAGAGCTGATCGAGAATCAGTATCGCATCGGTCTGGTCAGAATGGAGCGGGCCATCAAGGAAAAGATGAGCCTCCTCGATGTGGAAACGATGATGCCCCATGATCTGGTCAATGCCAAACCTGTTTCCGCCGTTATCAATGAATTTTTCGGAAGCAGCCAGCTGTCTCAATTCATGGACCAGACGAACCCCCTTTCCGAAGTTACTCACAAGCGGCGGTTATCTGCCCTGGGGCCGGGCGGGCTTACCCGCGAGCGGGCGGGATTCGAGGTCAGGGACGTTCACAATACGCACTATGGACGCATCTGCCCTGTGGAGACTCCGGAAGGGCCCAATATCGGTCTGATCGTTTCACTGAGTTCGTACGCCCGGGTGAATAACTTCGGTTTCATCGAGACGCCGTACCGGGTTGTCAAGGACGGAAGGCTGGTGGACGAAATCCGGTATCTCTCCGCGACGGAAGAAGAGAATTATATCATCGCCCAGGCAAACACGCCGGTTGACCGGGATGGGAAGATCACTACTGAAATGGTGATCGCTCGAAAAGGAGGCGATTATGTCTCCGTGCTGACGGAAGAGGTGACCATGATGGATGTGTCGCCGAGCCAGCTGGTGAGCGTTGCCGCCGGCCTGATTCCGTTTCTTGAGCATGACGATGCGAACCGGGCGCTCATGGGATCGAATATGCAGCGGCAGGCGGTTCCCCTCCTGAAACCGGCTGCCCCTCTCGTGGGAACGGGAATGGAGGCAGTTGTCGCCCGTGACTCGGGGGCGGTTATCGTCGCCAGGCGGTCCGGCGTCATAGAGGACGTCGACGCGTCCCGAATCGTTATCAAGTGCGATGAGGATATCGGCGACGAGTACGATACGGGCGTGGATATCTACAACCTGACGAAATATCAGCGATCCAACCAGGATACCTGTTTCAACCATAAGCCCATCGTCAATAAGGGTGACTACGTCAGACGGGGCGATATCATCGCCGACGGGCCGGCGACGGAAAACGGCGAACTGGCCCTGGGCAGAAATGTCATGGTCGCCTTTATGTCATGGGGTGGATATAACTATGAAGATTCAATCCTGATCAGCGAACGGGTTGTCAAGGAAGATATCTATACCTCGATTCATATCGAAGAGTTTGAGACCGTTGCCCGGGATACAAAGCTCGGCAAAGAGGAAATAACCCGGGATATTCCCAATGTGGGCGAAGAAGCGCTCAAGAATCTTGATGAAAGCGGCATCGTTCGCATGGGAGTCTTTGTCAAGGCCGGCGATATACTGGTTGGCAAGATAACGCCGAAGGGGGAAACCCAGCTTTCCCCGGAAGAGAAACTGCTTCGGGCCATTTTTGGTGAAAAGGCAGGCGACGTGCGGGATACGTCACTGCGGGTTCCTCCGGGAGTTGAGGGGGTCGTGATCGACGCCAAGATTTTCAATCGTCGCGGCAACGAGAAGGACATCCGGTCTCAGCAGATCGAGGACGACGATGTCCAGAAGTATCTCAAGGATCAGGAAGACGAGATAAGGATTATCACTGAGAACGTAAAAGTGAAACTCCGTGACCTGCTGGTCGGGAAGACCGCCGCCGCCAAGGTGTCCGATCCCCGAAAGAAGAAGGTGCTCGTCAAGAAAGGTGACGTTATCACCGAAGACATGCTGTCTGTCGTTCCTTTCGACTACTGGAAAGAGATACCGCTGACCGATGAGGCCGCGGAAGAAAAGGTACGGACCATTCTTGCCAATCTTTCAAGGAAGGTCGATCACATCAAGAAGTTCTTCGCTGAGAAGATCGATAAACTGCGGACCGGTGATGAGCTGCCTCCCGGTGTTATCAAGCTGGTCAAGGTGTATATCGCGATCAAGCGCAAACTTTCCGTCGGTGATAAAATGGCCGGCCGGCACGGCAATAAGGGCGTTCTGTCCCGGATCCTGCCGGAGGAAGACATGCCCTTCTTCGAGGACGGCACACCGGTTGACATCATCCTGAATCCCCTGGGAGTTCCGTCGCGAATGAACGTGGGGCAGATCCTTGAAACTCATCTCGGCTGGGCTGCCAAAGGATTGGGGGAGAAGCTTCAGAACCTTGTGGAGGCTCACGAGAAGACGGAGAAGCTGAGGAAGGAGCTGAAAAATATCTATACCTCTCCCGACATGGCCGGTGCCATCGACGGCGCGTCCCCCGAAGAATTGCAACGCATTATCGATCAATTATCGAAGGGGATCCCCATGGCTTCCCCCGTCTTTGACGGAGCAAAGGAAACGGAGATCAAGACGATGCTCGATAATGCCGGACTGCCGGTGAGCGGCCGCGTAACCCTTTTTGACGGAAGAACGGGAGAGCCCTTCGATCAGGAGGTGACGGTGGGCATGATCTATATGCTCAAGCTTCATCACCTTGTTGATGACAAGATTCATGCCCGGTCGATCGGGCCGTACTCGCTGGTGACCCAGCAGCCCCTCGGCGGAAAGGCGCAGTTCGGCGGCCAGCGGCTGGGTGAAATGGAGGTCTGGGCTATCGAAGCGTACGGCGCCGCCTATTCGCTGCAGGAATTTCTCACCGTCAAGTCCGACGATGTCGCCGGAAGGACAAGGATATACGAGGCGATCGTCAAGGGTGAACATACGCTTGAACCGGGATTGCCCGAATCCTTTAACGTGCTGGTAAAAGAATTACAGGGCCTGGCAATCGACGTAGAACTCGTCGAAGAACCGGAAGCGTAATAGCGTTTCCCCTTATGACCGCCCGCCGCCCGCCGATTGCAGAGCGGTCATAACGATAAACAGGAAAGACCATTTACAGGGAGTTGATCGAGTGGAAGACATATTCAGTTTTTTTGAAAAGCCGAAAGATCCGATACGGTTTAACGCAATCAAGGTTAGCCTTGCTTCGCCGGAACGCATACTTTCATGGTCCCGCGGTGAAGTGAAGAAGCCTGAGACGATTAATTATCGTACCTTTAAACCTGAGCGTGAAGGGCTTTTCTGTGCGAAAATCTTCGGTCCCGTCAAGGACTATGAGTGTCTCTGCGGACGATACAAGAGGATGAAACATCGCGGCGTCGTCTGTGAAAAGTGCGGCGTGGAAGTCATCCAGTCAAAGGTCCGAAGGGAACGGATGGGACATATCGTCCTGGCGTCGCCGGTCGCCCATATCTGGTTTCTGAAAAGCCTGCCGAGCCGAATCGGGAATATTCTTGATCTGACTCTGAAGGAACTGGAACGGGTGCTCTACTTCGAATCGTGGCTTGTCGTCGATCCGAAGGATACAC
>JAFGWZ010000088.1 GCA_016936905.1 Deltaproteobacteria bacterium
CAGGGCAGCGGTTTCGCCGGTTTCCTTGAAGACCAGCATGTCCCGATACCAGCTTTTCAGTATTTCGAGGCGCTCCGACAGGTCTTTTTTGTCATTGCCGAATTCATCGGCAAAGGAAAGGAACGCGAGAGGGTCCCTGGAACCGTCCCACCCGGCGATCTTTTCTATGACCTCATTCTTGAAGGTGAGGTACGCCTCATCCATCATCTCGACGGCCTTTCCGATGCTGCCCCGGGATGACGAGGCAATCACGTCCGCCCCTTTGCCGTCCAGCGACCGCTTCTCTCTGAGATACATTGCGACGGTTTCTTTCTGAACGGGGCTGAACCGAAGCTTCTGACACCGGGATCTGATGGTAATGGGAAGCAGGTCAGGCCTCGATGTAACGAGGATCAGTATATTCGAACGGTTCGGTTCCTCCAGCGTCTTTAACAGGGCATTCGCCGACGGTTCATTCATTCTATCGGCGTTTTCCATGATAAAGACCCGCTTTTCCCCTTCGAACGGCCTGAATTGTGACTGGCTGTGGATATTTCTGATATCTTCGATCTTGATAAATGCCCCTTTCGGAGCGACGATAATGACATCAGGGTGCGTGCCATGATCGATCTTTACGCATGACGGGCACTCATCGCATGAATCGATACTGCCGTTTCGGCAGTTCAGCGCCTTGGCGAACACCCGGGCAGCTGTCTTTTTACCCACACCCTCCATGCCGTGGAAGAGATAGGCATGGGCTATCCGGTCCGTCTCCATGGCCCGCTGCAGTACGGCTTTCTGTTGTTCCTGATTGTATATATCATTGAAGGACATTACGGCATGCTCAACACGGCGTCTAAATGACGGCATACATCTCGATATACCTGTTCCTGGTCCCGCGCCGCGTTGACGATCCGGAACCGCTCAGGCTCATCATTGATGAGCGTGTAATACCCATCCCAGACCCGCCGGTGAAACTGCAGATCCTCGCCCTCAAACCGGTCTTCCGCCGGGGAATCGGTCCGCTGGTGAATGCGCCCCATTGCCCGGTCAAGACCGACCTCAACGGGAAGATCAAAGAACAGGGTCACGTCCGGTTTGAGATTCCCCGATGAATACTCGTTGATCCATCGAATCTCGTCGACATTCAACCCTCTTCCATACCCCTGATACGCGATGGTCGCGTCGGCAAAACGATCACACAGGACGACCGCTCCGCTGCGAAGGGACGGACGGATTATCTCTTCCACATGCTGGGCCCGCGCCGCGGCAAACAGGAGGAGTTCCGCCTTTCCAAAGATGATGAGGGATGATTTATTCAGGAGAAGCTTTCTGATGGTGTGCCCAAGCTGAGTGCCCCCCGGTTCCTCAGTGACGATATGGGGAATGTTCCTGCTGAGCAGATACTCTCCCGCCTTTCTCACCTGGGTCGTCTTACCGGAACCCTCAGGACCTTCAAATGTTATGAACATTACAGATTCACCCCGATATCCGGGCATTTCCGATGCGGCAGGCTGAAGGCGAACAGAACATTCTAACGCCGGCAGCAAGCTTGGTTACAGTGATTATTCCTCGGGCTCGATCGCTTCGACGGGACAGATATCGGCGCAGGCGCCGCAGTCGGTGCACGCGTCAGGATCTATTACGTATTTATCTTCCCCCTCGCTGATCGCCTCGACAGGGCATTCGTCTTCACAGGCACCGCAGGCAATACATTCATCGGTGATTACATAAGCCATTGTCCAGATCCTCCTCCATGGTGTATCGAATGAATCGTTACCGATAATTTCCTAAACCGAAATAACTTCTTTTATGTCAGGCACTTTCGATTTCAAGTATCGTTCGATCCCCATTTTCAGTGTCATCTGAGCCATGGGGCAACCGCCGCAGGCTCCCAGAAGTTTGACAGAGACAACGCCGTCGTCGCTTATATCGATAAGCTCGACATCTCCGCCGTCGGCCTGAAGTTTCGGCCGTATATCTTTAAGAAGTTCCGTCACTTTTTCTTTCACTTTTCTTTTTACCTTTCATTTCATGTTGATTCGCACCTGGCCATTGCGAAAATACAAAACTAACATAATCATTTTTCTCGATGTGTCAATGAGGCATTTCGGCGATCATCATCTTGGCGACATCTTCTGCGAGATCTGTCAGGTCCGGCTTAAAGAGCAGATAATCTTTCACTTCATGATGTCCTGCTTCCCACATGATCTTTCCCGTCTTGGACTCGACGAGACGGACGGCAAATCCCACCTTTGCCACCTTGTCCTCCCCTTCCACGGTGTAGTTCCAGAAATCGACCGTAACGACGAGAAATGCCTCCATTTTACAAAATTCGCCTATCTTTTTGCTCAGGTCGGGGTCGGAAAAATTCACCGTCTGCAACTTCGTGATGTAGTCGATAACTGCCTTCCGTGCCTCCGTATTAAAGGTCATCTGGTTTTGTATCGAATCGGGCGACGCGACGGAAGCGAACCAACCCTTTTTAGCGAGAATACCGGCAAATATCTGGTCGACAACCCCCCGTGCTTCACCATAACTGCTCACGTCGGCGGGAAGAACTCCGATGCTTTTGGGATGAAATTCTTTCGCGTTGGGAGATATTTGAGAATATCTGAGTCCTCCACAGGACCAGAGCATCAGAGCAAGCACCATTACTAAAGATACAACCATTCCTTTTTTCATCATAGTGTCACCCTCTTTCATGGTTTTACGCAGCATAGTTGGTTAGAAACGACCACAGGTAGGAACAGACGCCGGCGATGATAAATCCCGTTTCCAGCAATCCTTCCAGCACGATACTCGAAAATTGCGTTCTCTTATCACAAAGTCCTATACAAATCCATACATAAAAAATCGGTATGACAAGGATCAGCGACAGGGACGACGTCAATTCAAGCAGAAACGATGCCGCCAGAATCAGCACCATGAACAGGGAGATTCCCCTGAGCAGATTCAGTGTGTTGCGTTCCCCGAGAACGACGGGAATCGTTTCCTTTCCCACGAGTCGGTCGCTCTGGATATCGATGATGTCGGACAGGGCCGACTTGATAAAGACAATAATGAAGACAAACAACATCGCCACGATCATGGCAGGGGTCACCGTCACCGTCACGGCGGCCTGGGGGATCACCACCGTGACAATCGCCCACCCGGCCGCGATGAAGATCGTCTTGGACCCCGGAATGTCTCCGATCCGCTTCACCGACCATGACGGGGGAAAGACCTTGATATTATAGAGCAGGCCGAGTCCCGATATGAACATGAGAATGAGAAGCGGCACGAAGCCGTCCATAAACGACAAGACAAGGGCCATGATCAGCGACAGGGTCCCCACGGTAAAATATGCCTTTTTGTACCGCACATAGAGTTTTTCCCGGAAACTCCCCTTGATCCTGCCCAGATTCTTATCCTGAAGCCTGTTCAGCGTATGCATGGCAAACACGTAGAAGGAAGCGGTGAGTATATTGAGGACATTCAGGGAAAGGTTCTGCAGATAGGTCCCTACGAGAGACAGGCAGCCGGCGCCAACGGCGGAATAAACATCGCTCCGCACCGCCCACGTCCAGAGTTTATATATGGTGGTCAGCTCTTTCTGGCCTTTCTCATCCTGATGCTGCGCAATATAGGTAATCACTCCGTCTATAATCCAGTTCGGCGTCGAGGCGCCGGCGGAAACTCCGATATTTTCGTATCCGTTGATGAGATCCCTGTCGAGTTCGTCCGCCGTCTCCACGTAAAACGTGGGGGTCCCCGTTTCCTCTGATGTTTCTGCCAGCGGTTTCGTATTGGCGCTGTTTTTCCCCCCCACGACCACCATGGCATCCATC
>JAFGWZ010000089.1 GCA_016936905.1 Deltaproteobacteria bacterium
GGAATCCTTCTATAGATATCACTGTTCAGCAGGTCGAAGCGTTCGATCATCCCTGCCGGCGTGAGATCAAATACTTCATCAACGATTGTTTTCAGTTTCTCATCAGGAATCGTCCCGGTGCCGAAGGTATTGACGTAGATGGAGAACGGTGTGGCAATGCCGATGGCATAGGCCAGTTGAACGGCGCATTTCGATGCAAAGCCCGCGGCGACGATATTCTTGGCGACATAGCGGGCGCCGAAGGCAGCGGAGCAGTCAACTTTTTCAGGGGATTTATTCACAACGGCCCCGCCGCCCAGCTGTGCGCCGGGATAGCCTCCATAGAATTGCACGACGAGCTTGCGGCCTGTCACCCCAGAGTCCGCGGCGCTGCAGGAGTTGACGGCCTCCCACTCCCCGGTGGGGTTGAAAAGAAATTCCGTATTTTTATCAATGTGGTCGGACAGACTGTCGAAGGCAATCTTTTTCGCCTTTTCTTTGATGTTGTTTTTGTTGCCGCTCACATGGCGGTAGTCAACGGCATTTGACATCAGGACCTTTGCGAGACGGGTGGGCTTCCCCGTCTTTACGTCGTAATCGACTGATACCTGACCCTTCCCATCGGGAGCGAAGATGGGGTCACCGCAGTTTTCGAACGCCCGCATCAGTCTGCTCGCCAGCAGGTAGGGAAGCGGAAGCAGTTCCGGCGTCTCATCACAGGCAAATCCATACATGATGCCCTGATCGCCGGCGCCAATCTCGTGATTACTGTTTCTACTGATGTTTGTCCCCTGGTCAATGTTGTCCGACTGGGGAATCACCACATCGAGAACGTTCATTGCCGTCCCGTTTAATCCGACCGCTTCATGGTTGTACCCGATGGACAGGACCGATTCACGGGCAATTTTTTCAATATCGACGGATGCCCTCGTTCTCACTTCTCCGCCGACAACGCATACCCCTTTCCCCAGGAAGACTTCAAGCCCGCAATGAGGCATGTGGGCAAGATCAAGACCGATCTTTCTTTCTTCATCAAGGATTTCGGCAATCACATTTGCCGCGATGATATCAGCAACGATATCGGGATGGCCGACCTTGATGCTTTCCGATGAAATCTGCATATTCCACTGTCTCCTTTTCACATAATGTTCAGCGGTAATATGCCCAAAAAAAGCCCGTGCCGAAAGGCAACGGGCTCATTTTCATTTCACGCCGGTGCTTTAGCACATTTGTAAAGCGGAGCAAGTTACCTTTAAATCACCGCTGATGGCGCTACTATATTCTTTTAGAGAATTTTGTCAACAAATATTTTATCAAATTTATATCAAGGGGAGAGCCTTTATGGAGAGCGGAAGCCATTTCAATCAACATGCCGTTCGGCTCGCACTTCATTTACCTTGAAAAAATGTTCCCCATGAGGGTATAAAAAGACGATTACCGACGGCACATACCCGGACAGCATCGGGATCTGTCTCATTAACCGGGGGTATCGATATGTTTGAAACAATATTATTTCCCACAGACTTTTCGGATGTTGCCGAAAAGGCCCTGGGCGTCGTAAAGCAGATGAAAGCCGCCGGGACCAGGAAGGTTGTCGTTCTCCACGTCATCAAGAAGCAGAGCCTGGAGGTTATCGCTCAGTACAGCTCCATCAGGGATTTCCGGGAGGTTGAACTGGAGATAGAGGGTGACGCGCGGCGGGAATTGGGCCGCATGGAAAGAGAACTGAGGGACCTGGGGTTTAACGTTTCCGTCCGGATTGAAACGGGATTTCCGCTGAATGAAATCCTGCGGGTGGAAGCGGAAGAAGGAGTCTCGGCCATCGTGATCGGTTCGCACGGGCTCAGCAACGTCAAAGAGATCCTCCTCGGATCGGTATCGGAATCGGTCATCCGAAAAGCGCAGGGCCCCGTCCTGGTCATCAAGAGGTAAAGGGTAAAAAGGAGGTTGTATGAAGCGACTATGCATGTCGATGATCCTCGTCATTGCGTTTTTCACACCGAGCGCTTTTGCCGGGGAAGTCATCTCGTCCCGCATCACGGACGTGACACTGTTTTCCGGGGAAGCGCTGGTGACACGGAACGCGACGGCGGCTGTTCAGAAGGGGATGCAGGAACTGTTGATCGAGATTGAAGCGTTCAGGGTTGACAGCGACTCCGTTTCCGCAAAGGTGATGGGCTCCGGCGAAGTCTACGGTGTCCAGATAAAGGACGTTCCGGTGAAGGCATCTCCCAGGACAGAGATCGCCGACCTGGAGAAAAAGATTAAAGAGTTGAGGAATTCCCGGCGTGTTCTCACCGATCAGCGGGACGTTCTGTCAAAGAAGGAGAAATTCCTGGAATCTCTCCTCTCTTTTGCCGAAAACCAGGTATCAAAGGATATACAAACGAAGTTTCCCAAGATAGAAGATATCAGCAGAACCCTGGCATTTCTGGGCTCTCAACTGCAGACAATCGATAAAGGCAGGCAGGCCCTCGACCTGAAAGTCGAAATGGTTGACGAAGAGATAAAAAGGCTCGAACGGGAGCTTGCCCAGTTAGGAACGGTGCGGGATAAGGTCCGCCGGTTCATAGAAATCGTGTTCCATTCTTCCCGTGACCAGACCGTGACCGTCGAGGCCAGTTACATGTGCGGAAACGCTTACTGGCAGCCCCTCTACAAGGTTGCCGTCGCGTCCTCGCTGAAGGATGTTGACCTGACGATGTTTTCGAAAATCCGGCAGAAGACCGGGGAGGACTGGAACGACGTGGCCGTCTCGCTGTCTAACGTCATCCCTTTGCGGGGCGTCGAACCGCCCGAACCTTCACCATGGATCCTGGATATTCCCCGATACGAAAGAAAGGCCCGCAGGGGGGCGGAACAGGTTGTGATGGAAAAGGCTA
>JAFGWZ010000090.1 GCA_016936905.1 Deltaproteobacteria bacterium
CACCATCTTCGGCGCGACGTTCATGCTTGTTGCCGCCGAGCATCCCCTCGTCATGGAACTGTCGAAGGGCAAGCCCATTGAGAACGACGTGAGAGACTACGTGGAGCGTGTAAAAAAACAGGATAAGATGATGCGGACGTCCGACTACTATGAGAAAGAGGGTATCTTCCTCGATGCCTACTGCCTCAATCCCGTTACGGACGAAAAGATGCCCATCTATGCCGCCAATTTCGTCCTTGCCGAATACGGCACCGGGTGTGTCATGGCGGTGCCGACCCATGATCAGCGGGACTTTGAATTCGCCAAGAAGTACGGTCTCGATCTGATCGTTGTCATCGATAATCCCGGCAGTCCCCTCGATCCGGAGACCATGACAGAGGCGTATGTGGACGAGGGAATACTTATCAATTCAGGGCAATTCAACGGAATGGAGAACATGAAGGCCCTGGAATCGATTGCCGAGTACCTCGAGTCACTGGGACGGGGAAGAAAAACCATCGAATACCGGCTGAGGGACTGGGGCATATCCAGACAGCGGTACTGGGGCGCGCCGATTCCCATCGTCTATTGCGAAAAGTGCGGCCCTGTCCCCGTCCCCGAAAGGGACCTTCCCGTTATCCTGCCCCATGACGTGGAACTTAGCGGCGAAGGGGGGTCGCCTCTGGCGAGGGTTCCGTCGTTCGTTGAGACGTCATGCCCGAACTGTGGAGGGCCGGCCAAGCGGGAGACCGATACGATGGATACCTTCGTGGAATCATCATGGTACTTTGACCGGTTCTGCTGCCCTCAGTTCGATGAAAAACCGGGGCTTGACAAGAAGGCGCTTGATTACTGGATGCCGGTGGATCAGTATATCGGAGGAATCGAACACGCCATCCTGCACCTGCTGTACTCCCGGTTCTACACAAAGATGCTGAGAGACTTCGGCGTCATCGGTGTGGACGAACCGTTCACCAATCTTCTAACCCAGGGAATGGTCTGCAAGGAAACGACGAAATGCACAAAACACGGATTTCTCTATCCCGAAGAGGTGAAGGACGGCGTATGCACCCACTGCGGGACGGAGGTCATGATCGGCAAAACGGAGAAAATGTCCAAATCGCTCAAGAACGTCGTCGATCCGGACTATCTCATCAAAAAGTACGGCGCCGATACGGCTCGACTGTTCTGTCTGTTCGCGGCGCCGCCGGAGAAAGACCTCGAGTGGAGCGACCAGGGTGTCGACGGTTCATTCCGCTTTCTCAACAGGGTATGGCGAATCGTTGGTGAGTATCTCGACGACATCAAGGATATCAAGCCCTTTGACGGACAGGGAGATCTGAGTGATGAACTGAAGACCCTGAGAAAGAAAACGCATCAGACAATCAAACGGGTGACCCATGACATTGATCCCCGGTTCCATTTCAACACGGCGATTAGCGCCGTCATGGAACTGGTGAACGCCCTGTACCAGCTTGAACGGCCCCGTCAGGATGACACCCTGTCCCTTTCGGTTGTCCGTGAGACCATTGAATCGATCATCATTCTGCTGAATCCTATTGTCCCTCATATAACAGAAGAGCTGTGGGAGATGATCGGCGCTGCAGTTCGGCTGTCTGAGACGTCATGGCCCGCATTTGACGAAGCTGTCGCAAAAGAGGATGAGATAACCGTTGTGCTTCAGGTGAACGGGAAACTTCGGAGCAGGCTGCAGGTACGTGCCGATGAAGATGGTGAAACCATTAAGGAACTCGCTCGAAACGATGAAAGAATCCAGCAATTTATCGGCGGGAAAACGGTAGTCAAAGAGATCTACGTTCCCGGGAAACTGGTCAACATCGTCGTGAAGGGTTGAGAGGGCTTTTACCGCTCGAAGAGCGGCACCGAACGGATCTGACAATGATCAGGGACATGCCTGAAAAGGATTGCCGTATAATGAATCGTGGCAGAAACTGCTGGATCCCACTGTTCCTCCTTGCATTTGTGATCTGCGGCTGCGGATATCACTTTTCACCGGGGGGGGAACACATCGATAAGGGCATTCAAAGGGTTTTCGTGGAAAAGTTTGTCAACCAGACGAGTGAGGCGAACCTGGAAAATTACGTGCAAAGCGCCTTCATCAATGAAGTCCGCATGGGGAGCCGGTTCGAACTTGCCGGGAGCAGGGAAAAGACCGATGCCATCCTCTCGGGAAAAATCCTCCGGTCGGATGTTTCCCATCTGTCGTACTCCAATGTCGATGTGGCAACGGAAAATCGTGTGACCGTCACCATGGAAATCGCTTTCAAGGCAAGGGGAAGCGGCGAGATCATATGGAACAACAACGCCGTGACGGGAAATGAGTCTTTTCTGGTAACCACCGATCCGAACAGAACGGAAACCAACAGAAAAAATGCCCTGATCAAGCTTGTCGGAGACATGGCTGAACGGGCATATCGAAGTATCATGTCAGGGTTCTGATTCCGACACAAAGGTGTCACGGTTATCCCAGTGCATTAACCTTTCTGGTTAAACGGGATATCTTGCGGGCGGCATTTTTCTTATGCAGCATTCCCTTGGAAGACGCTTTTGCGATTACGGTTATGGCTTTCTTGAGTTCTTCCTGTGATTGGTCCCTGTTCTTCTCGTCGACCGCGTCGAGGACCGATTTTATCCTTGTTTTTACAAGAGATTTTGTTGAGACATTTCTTATCCTTCGCCCAATACTCTGCTTCATTCGCTTTTCGGCTGATTTATGATTCGCCAAAGATTTTTCCTCCCCTTTCGACAGGATTTTGAAAGGTGCTTATTTATATCAGTTTTCTCACGATGTCAAGCAATAAGGTTCGCCCCCAAAAGCTCGTCTGCGCCGTATCCCTCAGCCTTGTAACAGGCTAAGGGCTCAAGGCGAAAGGCGAAGGGCGAAAAGAGGGGCGAACGCAGGTCGCTCGAATTCACGTTGACGGTCTTCATTGGGCTTTTTGCGAATACATCACAGCGAAGCGTAAGATTAGCACTGCCGACTGTCTGAGACGGTCGGTCGAGTTTCGGCAGTGCCTGGAGCAAGCTGATGATGTATCAAAAAGACCAATAGACCTAGGAAACGTGAAGTCGAGCGACAGCCTGTCAAGCGGTGCTCCCGATAAAGAAATGGTATTTTTACCCCCCCTGTGATACAACCACCACTATTGATGCAAGTGCCGCCGGGCTTGGAAAACAGGGATATCCCGGTGAGTCAGATAATGCTGCTTCACCCGTTCGCGTATTTCTCGGAACGGGGGAAACGATCAAAAGGGAGAGAGGGAACGCTCTGTGCCGATTCGAAAACTGAAGGCAGTCTTTCTGTTCACCGTCGTTCTCTTCATGTGGTCCGCACAGCCGTTGGAAGGAAAAGAAGCGAACATCTTTCCCCGGCCCCAGGGTGCGGTCAATGATTTCGCGGGAATCATCTCTCCGGAGTATCGACGCTCAATCGATCTCCTTGCCCGGGAGATTCTTCAGAAAACGAAGACATCCGTTATTGTTGCCACGGTTGAAACGATCGGTGATAACGACCCGGCCGATTACGTCAACAGGCTGTATGAAGCGTGGGGAATCGGGGCGAAGGGAGAAGACAGGGGCGTCCTGATATTTCTGGCTCTGAAGGAGCGGAGAATCAGGATAGAGACGGGATACGGCGTTGAGGGAATCCTGCCCGACGGGCTGGTCGGCCAGATTCTTGACTCTTACGTGGTTCCCTACCTCAAACAGGAGAAGTACGGGGAAGGGCTCTACAACGGGGTGGCCGCTGTGTCGGCGGTCATCGCCAGGGAAGCGGGGGTTGCCCTGTCGGGACAGCCGACGGTGCCGCAGACAAGAAAATCCCGGGGAAGCCCGGGGATGAATCTCTTTTCCCTTATTCTCTTCATCATCATCATATCAATGCTTCTCGGTACGCGGTCAGGCAGAGCGATGCTCCCTTATCTTCTCCTCATGCTCATGATGGGAGGCCGCGGTGGCGGTGGGGGTGGATTTGGCGGTTTCGGCGGCGGTTTCGGCGGTTTC
>JAFGWZ010000091.1 GCA_016936905.1 Deltaproteobacteria bacterium
CAGGGGCGCGAAGGCAAGGGCAGTCGTGAGGGTTGAGCTTACCAGGGGATAGATAACCGAGGCGGTCCCCTCAATGGCGGCATCCTTATAGTTGTAATGTTGATAGAAATTCAATTTGTAGGCATTTTCGGTGACGACGATTCCGTTATCCACGATGAGCCCCAGAGAGATGATGAAACCGGCGATTGAGATCTGCTGCAGACCGTAATCGGTAAGGGAAAGGAGAACCATTGCCATGCCCAGCGCAAGAGGAAGCATGAGCGCCACGACCAACGTAGAACGGTATCCGATGGAAAAAAGCAGCACGACCGTGAGGATCAGAACACCTTGAATCAAATTGTTCAAGAGATCGGAAAGGCTGAGCGATACGCTCCGTTCGGAATCATAGATCGATACAATGGTAATATGTTCGGAAAGACCGGCCTTGAACTCCTCTATCGTTTTTTCAATGCCTTTCTTCACAATAAGGATGTTCGCCGCATCTGAAAACTTGATCGTTATCAGTGACGCGGGATGTCCGTTGACCCGGTAGAGGACGGGGTCGGGCTTCAACGTCTTTTTCACATCGGCGATATCTGAAAGCCTCAGGCTACTGCCGTCTTTGGTCATGATAATCGTCCGGGCGATATCCTCCACCTTTTCGTAGGCGGTAACGGGAGGGAGTATGGATAGGGTCTTGTCGCCGAAGACCATTGTACCTGTCGGAAGAAACTGGTTCTCAGACTGGATTGCGGCAATGACCTGATTAATCGTTATGCCGTGATTATTGAGTTTTTCGAGATTTAAGGTAATCCTGATTTCTTCTTCCGGCCTCAGCACCTTTATTTCGTCCAGTTCGGCAACGGTCTCTCCCAGCAGGTTTTTCAGTTCCTCGGCAGCCCGGTTTCTTTCATCATCGATCGGGATATCGGAAACAACGGCATACACGAAGGGAACAACCATATCAGTGGGTTTGACTTTTTCTATGCTGATCTCAAGATCGTCGGGAAGATCCGATTTTATCTTGTTTATCTTCGAACTGACATCCAGGTATTGATCGTTGATGTCCACACCGTATTCGTATTCCATTTTGATGGTAGCATATCCATTATATACCTTCGTGTTGAATTTCTTGAGATTTCGCGTGTTCTGAAATTCATCTTCAATGTCGTAGATTACCCGTTCTTCTATTTCCCGGGCTGAAGCCCCGGGGAGGGTAAGGACAATAGAGAGGGTAGGATATTCTATGGTAGGGTCTTTGCTGATTTTAAGTGACGGAACTGAAAATATGCCGGTGATCAACAGGATCACTCCGAAGAGTATGGTGAACGTGCTCTGTTCAACAATAAAGGTTACAAGTCTTTTCATTTTCTACATGTCATGTCTAAGCAGATAAGGTTGAGAACCGTTGCGGGGCATGAACAGGCAGATCGTCATCTCTGAACATGCTTATTCAATCGGCGCAATAAGGGACATATCTTCAATTTCCTGATTTCCATGGGTAACGACGCAGTCGTAGGCGCTTAAATCTTCTTCCAATGCCGCATCCGTTTCCGAGATATGCCTGATCGTTACGTATTTTTTAATCGCGTGGGTACGATCGGCGTCGGCAACAAATACATGGCCCGACATTCCCCTGAGATTTAACAGGGCGGAGAGAGGAACAATGGAGAATGGTTCATTGCCTTGCCGGGATATGTCGACATGGGCCAGCAGGCCGGGTTTGAGAACCATATTTTCCCCCGGTATGATCGTAATCTCAACTTCATATAATCCGTCCGAGGGATTGGCCCGTGAGGCGATGTGGCTGACGGTGCCCCGAATCGATGTTCCGGGATATGGTGAAAGAATAACCTCGGCGGGACACCCCGTTTCCAATGTCAGGGCCTGAAGATCGGCAAGGTTCACTTTTATAATCCATGGCTTGTCGGTGCTTTTAAATGAGAAGATGGGCGTTCCCGGATCTACGGTTGTCAGGTAATCCAGGTACCTGTGCAGGATTTTACCGTCACTCGGCGCGGTCATGGTACAGCGCTCCACATCCAGCACGGCCTGGTCGTAGGCGATCTGGGCTCGTTGAAAAGCATCCATGGTGTCTTCAAAGTCATCATGACTGATGTACTCTTTCTCATGGAGACGATTCATTCGCTCGAACTTTCTTTTCGCCTGATCCAGCAGCAGTTTCCTGTCTTTTTCCCTGTCCAGGGCGTCATCTTTTTCCAACAGGGCGAGGACCTGCCCTCTTTTCACCATATCTCCCGTATCCGCAATCAACTCGCTGAGCCTTCCCTTGATCTTGAAAGACAATTCTTCGATATCAGGCATGAGCTTGCCCACTGTTTTGATGTGAACGGTAAGTGTTTCCTGCTTTATGGAAGCCAGTTCGACCGGGACGGGTTTTCCCTTTTGATTTTCCGCTGACCGGGTTGAAAAAGCAGGAAGGAGGAGCATGATAATCGACAGGACACAAATCTTCGCTTTCATAAGGTGGCCTCATTCTGCGTTGCCGGTTTGAACCACGTCATACATTTCAATCCAGAAGGTTACGAAGAAAAGCGCTGAGCGCTGTGACAGAATAGTCCTTTTTCGGGTATTGATTCGAAATATCAAGAAATTAAGTACCAGAAACGCCCTGTGGTGTCAAATCCAATCATGACCGGAACGACGATTTCCTTACACCGGGGGTATCGCTCCGTTCAACCGCGGATGTCTCCGGGGATCGGAATGGTTCGGCGGCGATCGATTCTCATTGACATACCGATGTCACTACCCTATATTTCCCCTTGTCGACGCAACTACTTGCTTCTTTTGAAGTTCACTGTTTGTCATT
This sequence comes from Deltaproteobacteria bacterium, assembly GCA_016936905.1. Classification (GTDB taxonomy): domain Bacteria; phylum Desulfobacterota; class Syntrophia; order Syntrophales; family UBA6807; genus DSDU01. The sequence goes on from JAFGWZ010000091.1 coordinate 2,810, forward strand.
TACAATTGTGTGGGCCCACCGGGAACGGTACCGGGGAAAGGGGTGGCCAATGGATCATAATCCGGACGTGCGGGTTTTCCTCGAAAGCCTGCAACTGACGAAGGGATTCAGCGCGGCGGAGTTCTCGTTTATCGAGAAGCACATCCTCATCGGGACATACAAGGGGGGCGAATTTGTCATCCATGAAGGTGATCGGAATTCGGACCTCTATATCCTGCGAAAGGGCGATGTCGAACTGTTGAGGGAAACGGAAGGAGCGGACGAGCCGCTGGTGATAGGAACGATCGGCACGGGAGAGGCCATCGGAGAACTCTCATTCCTCGACGATTCTCCCCGGTCAGCGTCAGTGAGGGCGAAAGGGGATATCGATGTCGTCATTATTCCCAAGAGCATATTTGTCGATGGGTCTAAATATGCCAATCAAGTGTTGAGGAAACTATATCACAACATCGCCCTTTTGGGTTCCAAACGGTTGCGGTCAACCAGCCTGGAATTCGTCAGGAACCTGCAGCGGCAGGTGGAACTGCTGGAGGATCAGGTCAAATTCGGGACCCTCTTCGTCTGCATGATAATCCTCTTCGGCCTGAACGGGATCGTCCTCGACGTTATCCAGAATTATTTCGGAGGGTACTACTACATCGACTCCAAACAGTTCCACCTCGGCGCGGAACGGGTGATCGCGTGGATCGGTTTCTTTGTATTTGCCGCCCCCGTCGCACTGCTGATCAAGAAGATCGGGTTTCCCATCCGCGAAGTGCTCGATGTCCGAAAGGATTTGAAACGTACGCTGATAGAATCGTCGCTGGTCGCCGGCGGGTTCGCCGTCGCCGCGTTCATACTGACCGCCGGACCGATAGTGATCAGTGGCGTGCCCCGGATGACGTCCGTACCAACCCCATGGAACATGCTCATCATCCTTACTCCCGATTATCTCCTCCATTCCTACATCCAGGAACTGGTCGCCCGGGGGATCATGCAGAACGCGATCCAGAAGTTTCTGAAGGATGAGCGGGGGATAAAGACGGTTATGGTACTCAGTGTGGCCTTCGGGGTGATGCACGCCCATCTCGGCCTCAAGATGGTGCTGGGATCGGCGGTGGCCAGCATCGGCTTCGGGCTCTTCTATCTCCGTAACCGGAACCTGGTGGGCGTCACCATCATTCACTACGCCATCGGGGTCATCGGCCGTTACCTGAAAGTGATCGCCATGGGATAGCCCGATTACGGAACGGCAGGTCCATAAAATACCCCGCAACGAAGGATTTTTGAGGATTATCATATGCAGTACATCGTTGAAGCCCGAGGCCTGACAAAGACCTTCGGGGACATCCGTGCCGTTGACGGAATCTCTTTCCATATACTGCCCGGGGAGTGTTTCGGCATGCTCGGTCCCAATGGCGCCGGGAAGACCAGCACCATCCGTATGTCCTATGGCTTTTCCCCCATGACCGCCGGGAGTCTCCGGATCTTCGGCCACGAGGTGAACGGGAACTGGCGCGATATCAAATCCCGCATCGGGGTCTGCCCCCAGGACAACAACCTGGACCCAGACCTCACTGTGGCGGAGAACCTGGAACTCTATGCCCACTACTTCGAAATCCCGAAAGAAGAGGCAAGGCGGAGGACGAAACGGCTGCTCGAATTTATTTCCCTCGAACATCGGAGAGACGCCAAGGTCACCGAACTCTCGGGCGGTCTGATGCGTCGGCTGGTAATAACCCGGGCGCTCATCAATAACCCTGAACTGCTGATCCTTGATGAGCCAACCACCGGCCTCGATCCGCAGTCCCGGCACCAGGTATGGGAACGTTTGGAAGAGCTTCGATTCCGGGGGCTCTCAACCTTGCTGACAACCCACTATATGGATGAGGCCTCGCGATTATGCGACCGGCTCGTGATCATGGACTACGGGAAAATACTGGTCGAGGGAAAACCGGCGGATCTCATCAAAACCTACGTGGGACGCGACGTTATCGAGGTGGCGGCACCGAGCAGGGAACTGCAGGACTTCGTCGTCGCACAGCACATGGAGCACGAAAACCTGAGCCATCGGCTTGTCATCTATACCCATGAGGGAGAAAAGAACTTTCGCGAGATATCCACCAGGTTTAGTAATGTCGGATGTACCCTGCGTATGGCCTCTCTTGAAGATGTGTTCCTGAAATTAACCGGTCGAGGTCTGAGAGAATGATTGCCCTGTCCCCCTTCACAATCGCGAAGCGCTATCTCATGAGCCTGCAGCGGAATTTTGTCGTCTACAGGAAAGTATGGCTCACCAACGCCCTGCCGAACATTATGCTTCCCTTCTTCCTGTTTGTGTCGTTCGGATTGGGGCTGAACTTCCTGGTGGGGAAGTTTTTCTACCATGGCATCGAGGTGTCGTATGTCCATTACATCGCTCCCGCCATGATTTCCATCAATGTCGTGTTCAACGCCTTTTTCGAGAGCACCTATTCATCGTATGTGCGCATGGATCGTCAGAAAACCTTCGACGCCATGATGGCAACACCGCTTACCATGACGGAGATCATGACGGGAGAGATTCTCTGGGGCGCAACGAAGGCGCTCATCGCCACGGCGATTATGCAGGCAGTCATCAGTCTGTTCGGATTGATTCAGTACCCCGAAGGATTTCTGATCCTGCCCCTGGCGTTTCTGGGAGGAATCGCCTTCAGCGCCTTCGGCCTGTTCTTTACCGGCACATTGCCGACCTTTGAGATGGTCAACCTGCCGGTCTGTTTGATCGTCTGCCCCATGTGTGCCGTTTCCGGGACCTTTTTCCCCCTTCAGCACATGGCTCCATGGCTCCAATGGATTGCCGAAGCCCTGCCCCTGACACACCTGGTAAAGATTACACGGGCCTTCAGCTTTGGCGTCATGGATGCCGAACTCTGGTGGAGCGGTGCCTATCTTTTAGTATTCTGTGCCATTTTCTTCCCCCTGGCAGTTTATGTCATGCGCCGTCGCATCATGAAATAAGGAAGGGTAACCAATGTCGCCATCACTGACCGACGGAATTGGAGACAAAAGAAAAACCGTCCAGGAGTATATCGACGAGACCCCGATCTGGCCGGACGGGACCGCCGTTTCGTCTTCACCGATGACCGCCATGCAGTGGCGGATATGGATTCTTGCCACTGCGGGCAAGTTTTTTGAAGGGCTTGTCGTTTTCATGACCGGCGTGGCCCTTCCTCTGATCGTGAAGGAGTTCAGCCTGGGTGCAATGGAGAAGGGAACCGTGGGGGCGGCGCCCCTTTTCGGAATTCTCATCGGCGCCACCGCCCTGGGGGGGCTTTCCGACCGTGTCGGCAGGAAGCGGATGTTTATCGTCGAGATGGTCCTTTTTGCAATCAGCCTGATCCTCCTGACTGCCAGTCCTTCCTACCCATGGCTCCTGATTTTTCTCTTTATCATGGGGACGGCCCTCGGTTGTGATTATCCCACGGCACATATGGTGATTTCCGAAAGTATTCCCAGTAACGCCCGGGGCAGACTGGTGCTGAGCGCCTTCGGTTTCCAGGCGGTAGGGGCCCTGGTGGGAACCGGCGTTGGGTATCTCATCCTGTATGAAAATCCCTCTATCGGGGCATGGCGCTGGATGTACGCTACCGGCATCATTCCGGCGATTCTTGTGGTCGTAGCGAGGTACTTTATCCCCGACAGCGGGCACTGGCTGGTCTCCCGGGGAAAAATCGACGAGGCGGAACGGGAGATGGAGCGGCTTCTCTCCAGGCGCCCTCCCTACCCTTCGAAGGTCAAACTGGCGGTTTCTTCATCGGACGGCTCTTCGGCGGGGGACGAGACAACGGC
>JAFGWZ010000092.1 GCA_016936905.1 Deltaproteobacteria bacterium
CACCATCGGAGATGAGGGATGCCGGCCCTCTTAACGAAACCTTTGAGGATAAAACGGCCGATCCATCGTGGGAGATAGGTAATAAAATGAGAGGGGCCTTTCATGTGGGTCTGGATCGGACGGGAGGAACGGAAGATTCCCGGCAATCCATGGTGATCAGCTTTGACCTGAGAGGGGAAAAGGGCAAGAAAGTGTTTCCCCGGGCGGAGAACCGTAAAAAGAGGGACCTCTACATGTATCGTGGGGTGGAATTCTATGTCCGGTCATCAGAGCCGTTAACGGGGCAGTTCTTTCTTCTTACTTCAACTCCCGATAATCCGAACGTCATGGATGCGTGGTCGGCAAAGTTCGAGATGGATACCCAGTGGAGACAGGTTGCGATCCCCTTCGAGAGCCTGACGGTCGGACGAGGCTGGATAAAGGGAGGGGCTGAGAAGTACGGAGCACAGCATGGAGATCAGATCCTCCGCCTGGATCGGGTCGAGCTTTTCAGCATCGGCATCTTGGGAAGAAACAACCCCCCCGTCAAGGGAGAAATGTTTGTTGACTCAATTCGATTTTACCAGTGATTGACTGAACATACGGATGCTTTCTCCCGGTCCGGAAAGTTTCCTTGACCTCTCTTCTTTAAGGTCATGTGCCTTCACATTCCGGAGGCTCAGATATACAAAATCAGAAGAACATTTCATTCGTAGACTCTTTGGTTTGCAGTTCCATTCCGCTCGTCAGGAGCAGGTATCGTAACGATAGAATATTTACTGATATAATGAAGCAATACCGGAATGTTATGCTATATTTATTCAAGTGTTACTAAACAGGTCACTCCTGTGTTCATACAACAATAATGAATAAATATGTGGGGCGGAGAGGGGGACGTCTATGAGCGTTCATGGAAAAAACGGGCGGCGGGTGGTAATTGCAGGCGGGTGCCGGCTGCCATTCATGAGGGCCGGTACCGAGTATGACGAACTTCGGGCGTATGATCTGGGACGCATAATCATCAAGGCCCTCGTAAAAAAAGCACGTTTCGACCCAGGGTTAATAGATCGAGTAATCATGGGAAACGTCATTTCAGATATAGCAACGACGAACGTTGCCCGGGATTCGGCACTGGGGGCGGGAATTCCTGTGACGGTTCCTGCGTTCACGGTGACACTCGCCTGTGTTTCGTCAAATGTGGCGATCACGGCGGGAATGGATCTGATCGGCTCGGGACAGGCCGATGTGGTCATTGCGGGAGGTGTCGAAAGCATGAGCGATATCCCCATCCAGTACGGCCGGCGATTCAGAAAGAAACTCGTGGAATCAAGAAAATATAAAGGCGTTCGGGACTATCTGAAATTCATACAGGGATTTTCCTTCCGCGATCTTCTTCCCGAGGTGCCGTCGATCGCCGAATATTCCACCGGGAGGATTATGGGAGAAGATTGTGACCGTCTTGCCGCCCGCCTCAGCATCAGCCGGGAAGAACAGGATGAATATGCCGTCCGCTCGCATTGCGCCGCAGCCAGGGCCGGCGCCAAGGGGTACCTGACAGACGAAGTGGAGGCCGTCCGTGTGCCGCCTCATTTTGCACATCTGTGGCAGGATAATGGCATAAGGGCGGACGCGTCCCTGGAAAAAATGAAGCGGCTGAAGCCGGTATTCGAAAAAAAGTATGGTACGGTTACCGCGGGAAATGCCTCATTCCTTACTGACGGCGCCGCCGCTGTCCTGCTCATGTCGGAGGAGAAGGCATCCGCCCTCGGCTGTGCCGCCCATGTTTCGATCCGTGCCTATTCCTACACCGCGCAGGATCCTGAAGAAGATCTTTTGCTCGGCCCCGCCTATGCAATCCCCAAGGTTTTGGATATCATCGGATTGGGGTTGCGTGATATGGATGTTTTTGAATTTCACGAGGCATTTGCGGGGCAGATTCTGGCAAATCTGCAATGTCTTGATTCTGATGCATTTGCCCGGGAAAAACTCGGCAGGGCTCAGAAAGTCGGCGAAATTCCCATGGAAAGGTTCAATAGCTGGGGGGGCTCTCTTGCCATAGGCCACCCTTTTGCCGCGACCGGCGCCCGACTTGTGACGACGGCAAAAAATCGTCTTGTCCGCGAAGACGGCACCTTTGCCCTCGTTGCATCCTGTGCCGGAGGAGCGATTGGTAATGCCATTATCCTGGAACGAATACATTAACCGGGGGGGGGCAAATGACCTACGGTATGATTGAAAAAAGGGATGATATCGCCATACTGTGGCTTGATCAACCGGGCGAAAAGATCAACAAGATATCACTCGATCTCCTTGATATGTTCGAGGGAGTTCTGGACCAGGTTGAACATGATCCTCATATACGAGGGGTGGTTCTCATAAGTAAAAAAGACGACACCTTCATCGCCGGGGCCGATCTTGATGAATTGATGTACATGCCCGAACCTGACGAGGCTCGGAATCTGAGCCGCCAGGGGCATATTCTCGTTAATCGCGTGGCGGATTTCTCGAAACCGGTGGTGGCCGCCATTCACGGCGCCGCTCTCGGCGGCGGCCTTGAGATTGCCCTCGCATGTTCATACCGTATTGCCACCGATGATCGGCGAACGGTCATGGGACTGCCGGAGGTCAAGCTGGGGCTTCTGCCGGCAGGTGGAGGCACTCAGCGATTACCCCGTCTCATCGGCATACAGCGCGCCCTGACAATGATGCTCACGGGGAGTAATCGTTACCCCCGGCAGGCATGGCA
>JAFGWZ010000093.1 GCA_016936905.1 Deltaproteobacteria bacterium
GTACCGGGATGGACAGGGAGCGGTGGCGTTCCTCCGCGGCCTCGATCTGCCCCACATGTCCCGCCGAGTGCGATGGATATCCGTCATCCTCAGCGGGATAACCGCCGCAATGATCATTCCCCTCCCGCCGATCCTGTCTGTTGGCGGAGGAAACAGGGGGGCAAACCTGCTGGTGCTGGCGGCGGTCCTTGCCTGTTACTGGTTGCTGCGGAAAGGTGTGTCGCAATGTGTGATACTCTACGGAAGTGTTATGGTTTTTCTCGTGATGGCGGCGCTGTGATATGAAAGAAGTGAGAACCTTTTCCCTGAAGAATGAACTGGGGCTGCACGCAAGGGCGGCGGCGATGCTGGTCGCCGTATCGTCGAAGTTCAAATCGAAAGTCATCTTTGAACGGGACGGTAAGGAAATCAATGGGAAAAGCATCCTGGGCATTCTGACGCTGGCATGTCCCAAGGGATCGCACATAACAATCAGGGCGGAAGGAGATGACGCCCTCGAGGTGATGCAGCAGCTCGGTGATCTCATCGAAGGCAAGTTTGGAGAGGACTGATGGGAAACGGCGAGATAAAGAAAACGGTTGTGCTCAAGGGTGTCGGTGTATCTCCCGGCATCGCCAAGGGACAGGTGCATCTTTTAAACTGCCAGGAATTCACCACAAGCTACTACAAGCTTGACACGAAGACTCTCGTTGCGAAAGAGGTGAAGCGGTTCAGGGACGCCCTGAAGGCGTCGAACCGGGAACTGCTGGACATCAAGGAACGGATCAGCGCGAAGGAGGGCATCGAGCCGATATTTATCGATATTCACATTATGATCCTCAAAGACAAGATGTTCATCCGTGAGACAATTGAAAATATAAGAGAGCGGCGGGTGAATGCTGAGTGGGCGGTGAAGCTGACCCTCACAAAATATCGCGCCCTGTTCCAGAAAATGGATGACGAGTACCTCCGGGAGCGGGTCAATGACGTTGAGTACGTGGGAGAACGGGTTCTTCGCAACCTGTCGGGTAAAACCTGCGAAAAGATATCCGATATCGACGAAGCGGTAATCATCATTGCCAGGGATCTGTCACCGGCGGACACGATACAGATCAACGCGGAGAAGGTTCTCGGGTTCGCCACCGATATGGGAGGGAAAACGTCTCATACTGCCATTGTGGCCCGGTCGCTGGAGATCCCCGCCGTTGTGGGACTTGAAAACGTGACAAGAGAGATTAAGGCGGGGGACCTCGTCATTGTTGACGGTTCGGCCGGTGTCGTTATTATCAATCCTGATCCCGAGGTGCTGAAACGGTACGATGACAAGCAGAAGCACTATCGGATCATCGAGGAGGATCTGATCCGGAGCGCCGCCCTTCCGGCGGTCACGGGGGATCGTCACCGGGTAAGGATCGGAGCGAATATCGAATTCGCCGAAGAAATACCGTCGGCGGTGAGCCACGGAACCGACGGTGTCGGCCTGTACCGGACCGAGTTTATCTATGTCAACAAGGAGCGGCTTCCCACGGAAGAGGAGCATTTCCTGAATTACAAGCGGGTAGTGAGCGATCCGGGGCTGGAGTGGGCGACAATCAGGACCTTCGATCTCGGCGGCGACAAGTTCGTGTCCGATCCCCGGCTGGCCGAAGAGATGAACCCCGCCATGGGGCTCCGGGCGATTCGATTCTGCCTCCGTGAGATCGATCTCTTCAAGGTGCAGCTCCGGGCAATTCTTCGGGCCAGTGTCCACGGGAAGACGAAGATTCTCTTTCCCATGATATCCGGTGTGGCGGAGATTCGTGACGCGAAGAAGATACTCTGCGACGTGAAAGCGGAGCTCTGTGCCGAAGGGGTACCCATCGATGAGAATATAGAGATCGGCATCATGATCGAGGTTCCTTCAGCCGTGATGATGGCCGATGTACTTGCCCGGGAGGTTGATTTTTTCAGTATCGGAACGAATGACCTCATTCAGTATTCTCTTGCCATTGACCGGGTGAATGAACGGGTAACCTATTTATACGAGCCGCTTCATCCCGCCATATTGAGGCTGCTCAAACGTGTAGTAGACGCCGGCCATGAGGCGGGAATTAACGTTGCCATGTGCGGTGAAATGGCGGGAGAGCCTTATTATGCGCTGATTCTCCTCGGGCTCGGAATCGACGAACTGAGCATGACACCACTGGCCATCCCGCGCATGAAGAAGATCATCCGCGAATCGACAGTGTCGGAATCAAAGGAACTTCTTAACACCGTTATGAGTTTTTCCATGGTAAAGGAAAGTGAAGAATTTGTCAGGGCCTATATGATAAAGAGATTTCCTGAAAACTTTCCGGCAAACAACGTCCCGTATCGCTGATATAACGATCAACGAAACAACGGGCAGGATGGATAAGCGGCGTTGCATCAATGATAGAGAAACTTAAACAGAAAATCGGCGATTATTATGCCGGGTGTATCTACGGCGAATCGGCATCACCCCTCCTGTGGCTGATCAATAAGGTGCTTTCCAGGGTCAAGATGGCGGAAGAGCATGTTCAGGGCCTGCGGGAGCTGTCCGAGAAGGGGATTGTCGTTCACGCCCTGAAAAACAAAAGCCAACTCAACGCCCTCATTCTCTGGAATATATCGAAGAGGGAAGGCATCGCTCCCCCCGATTACTGTCACGGTATCAACATGATGCTGTGGCAGCCCTTCTTCACGGCAATGCGAACCCTTCTGTCACTGGTTTTCAATAATCCCTATAAACGTCGATATCTTATGGAAGTGACCCGTAAAAAACAGTTCTCGGTCATCTATCTCCGGGGGTCGGAGTTTATCGGGAGCAACTATGAAAAGGATCCCCTCCTTGAGCTGATGAACGCCCAGAAAGAACTGGATATCCCCATCTATCTTGTTCCCCAGTTGGTCAGCTATGGCCGCCGCCGTGAGAAGAAAGACAAGACGCTCATCGACCTGCTTTTCGGAGAAGTGGAAAATCCCGGGACGCTCCGAAGGATCATCAATTTTGCCCGATTCTCCAAGAAGGCCTTTGTCATAACGGCGGAACCGGTCAATCTGAAAGAGTACCTGGAGAAGCAGAGCGGTTCGTCTCTTTCTCCGGGAACCGTTGCCTACCTGTTGCGGCGGAAACTGATCGGGCAGATCGATGAAGAAAAAATGTCCGTCGTCGGTCCCGTTCTTAAATCACGGGAGGAGATCATCGAGATGGTCCTCCGTGATCCCCGGTCAGTCGCTTTCATGGCCGACATGGCACAGCGGGAAGAGAAGAAGACCTATGACGATATCTTTAACCAGGCGAGAAAATATCTCTATGAAATAGCCTCCGATTATAACGAGGTGTACATAGGCGTGTGGGACAAGGTTCTCACATGGCTGTGGAACGATATCTATGACGGTGTCGTTGTCGATAAGGAAGGCCTGGCGCGGATGAGAAACGTCGCCAAGAAGATGCCCTTCGTCGTCATCCCTTGTCACCGCAGTCACATCGATTATCTCTTCCTGTCCTATGTCTTCTATCATAACAATATTCAGATGCCCTTTATCGCCGCGGGAACAAACCTGCTGTTCTGGCCGATGGGGCATATCTTCAGAAAATCAGGGGCCTTTTTCCTTCGCAGGACCTTCAGAAACGACATTCTCTACAGTCAGATTTTTTCCCAGTATATAAAGGTCGTCATGCAGGAAGGCTACCCCCTGGAATTTTTCATTGAAGGAGGCCGAAGCCGGACGGGCAAGATGGTCATGCCGAAATACGGTCTCCTGTCGATGGTGATTCAGGCGTACCGTGAAGGCGCCTGTGATAATCTCGCCGTCATCCCCGTCTATATCGGGTACGACACGGTAATAGAAGAGAAGTCATATCTGAAAGAGCTCGGCGGAGAAAGTAAGGCGGAAGAAAGAACATCGTCGTTGTTCAAGAGCCGCAAGGTGCTGCGGAAGAGGTATGGCAGTGTATACATGAACGTGGGCGAGCCGATCCTTCTGAAAGATTATCTCGCCTCCCAGGACATGCCGGTGGATGACATGACCACGGAGGATCGGCAGTCGTTCTATCGGAAAATGGGCTATGAGATCGTGGGAGCGATCAACAAGATATCAGTGGTCTCTCCGATATCGCTCGTTGCCGCCGGGTTGCTGTCTCACTACCGGAGGGGTATTTCTCATGATGACCTCATGGCGGTGCTCGACGAATTCTACGACTACCTCAGCTATCGAAAGGTACGATTTGCCGGAACCTTTGCCAATAAAGAGAAGGCTCTTATCGAAGCCCTCAACAGGTTCGAATCGTTGGGGCACATAACCCGGATGGGACCTGAAGAAGATGATGATGAAGAGCTGGCGGAAACTATTTATTCAGTGGATGAAGATAAAAGGATGAACCTGGAATATTACAAGAACAATATCCTCCACTTCTTTGTTCCTCTCTCGTTCGTGGCGGCGTCGATCCTTTCGACGACCGACGATGATATACCCCTGTCCAAGATCGTTGAAGACTACAGCTATTTCAAGAGGCTCTTCCGCCATGAATTTATTTTCGATGAAGCGGTCGACGATGTGGAAGAGGTGAACACCATCCTGTCGTACATGCATGACAAGGGAATGATCGTAGGGCACAATGGGGACGGAGATGCGTTGATCGAGGTGAAAGGGA
>JAFGWZ010000094.1 GCA_016936905.1 Deltaproteobacteria bacterium
CTCCCAGGACGGGATCATATTCCTGGCAGCTCAGGGTTGCCATGCGGTGCCGCTTCAACTGGGCAAAGCAGCTCGCGCTGATAATGATCTCAAAGTGGAGGTCGGCGTTTTCGAATTCCCGCAAAGGGACATCGTATGACCGCATGAGCCGGCAGGCTGTCTTGATAACCTTTTTCTTTTCATCCTCCGACATACGGGCAACCACAGCGGCACAGTCCGCCATGGAGCGGGAGGATGACGAATGAATCAGCGAGGCGATCACGATATCGTCACCGTCCGGCGTCGTCGCGACAAGCGTCACGTTGTGATCGGTCAGGTTCTTTGAATTGCCGGCCGTTGACGCGCCTTCGTCGTTTCGCATCATGTTTGACACCATCTTCCTGAGGTCGCTCCGGGTTGAAACATCGTAGGGGGTGGCATCGGTATACCGGACGAGAGACGGTGAGACACGTTTTGTAGCGTCATAGAGGCGGCTGCCGTAACGGCGGACCTCTTTCAGGGGATGGGCGGCGCAGCGCCGGAGCATCAGCTCGAGATTCCGTGCGTTGAGGGTCATGCCGAGCTGGGTCTCCGTGGCGAGGGAAATGATATACCTGGCATCTTCCTTCGCCCAGCCTTCAAGTGTTGACTGGTTTGACGGCACCTCGGCCATCTCACGGTGCATTTCAAAGACGTACTCCCGCAGGAGCTCGTAGATTTCCCGATAGAGCTGGTTCTGGTTTTCGATGGTTTCAATGAACAGGTTTCTCATGCCGGCGGATTCGATTTCTTCGGGAATGACAAAATCTCCGTCGAGGCGAATGTACCGCTGTGATTTTTCCGTGTACGAACAAAGTCGGAATTTTTCGATTTCTTCGACGATGAAACGGGATACGCCGATGACATCCACATTGAAAACCGCGTGCTCGGCGATCGAACTGTGCCCCATGTCGAAGACAATGCTGCGGTTCGATTTCCGCGCCTTTTCAACCTCGCCTCTGGCGATCTCCCTCAATTCATTGACAGGACGTGGATTCCTGCTGATCCGGGCATAGGCGGCAGAGATGGTTTCCGGTGTGAGGTTGTCCATCTCGGGAAAGGCGGACCGCATGGCCGCGATCAATTCATAATCTACATTATACCCCGCGAGAACAACGTCCACCGATGAATTCCCCCTGCCCGGACAACACCGTCGATGACCCGGCGTCGGACTGATAGTGACTATGACTGAAAAGTGAGAAGTTTATAGCAGGATTTGCACAGCCGGTCAAATGGCAATTGGGGATTAGAAATTAGTAAATAGAAATTGGAAAATAGGAAATGGAAAATGGGGAAGCGAAAATCGGAAAACGGATATCGTAAATCGTAAAACGGCAAATAGGAAATTGGGAATTGGGGAAACGTGAAATGGTAATTGGGAATTAGAAATTGGAAAATGGGAAATAGGAAGTCGTAACTCGGAAACCGGAAAACGGATAACGTAAAACCTGCCCCCTGCAACATTGTCCTTTGCCCTTCGCCTTTCCCCTTTTGCCTTGCGCCTGGTTTTTCCCTCTGTCCCCTCTCCTCCTTCCAATGTGTTGACCCCATTTATTGAAACGGTCTTCATGGGGCTTTTTGCGAATAAATCACAGCGAAGCGGAAGATCAGCAATTTCAACTGTCTGAGACCGCAGGTCGAGTTTTGAAATTGCATGGAGCAAGCTGTAGATTTATCAAAAAGTCCCATAGACCGAAAAATGAATGGGGGCAACAAGCCCAGTGCCTATTTCATAAACAGCACCTGGATGGCGAAAAGGATAAACACGAATGCGGCAATCGATTCGACGGCAATGGTTATCCAGTACTTAGCAGGGGCATCCTCCCTCTTGACCCACCGTCCTTCCTTGCCTCCCAGGTGATGGAGCCCCGTATGAGTCCTCATGGCGTCCGCCGAGAGCTGGCGAAAGACCCACCACGCGATGCCGAACCCTATGGCGAGACTGATAAGCGCGGTAAAAACGTCATTCATGTGTCTCTATCCTCATGCGCGTTGTCGCTCCGGCCGGCAAGCCGGCCACATTTGTTTCGTCACTTATCACCCGTACGAGATAACTGTCCATATATATAACAACCCCGATGTCTCACGGCTTCAGCAGATTGAATCCCGATGCCGGCTCGAAGTCCCGGGTTGCAGTCGTGCCGACGAGTTCAAGAAGGATTACCTCCATGACATGCCAGACCCTGACCCCCTCCCTGATACAGCCAGTCACCGTGGATGCCTTCCTGCCGCAGGCCATGTGCATGTGGAGGACGGGGTTTCCCTCATCATCGGGGAAGATCGTTCCCGTCCCCGCGACTTCATGGACGTCTGATAAACGGTGTTCCATGGGAACCACCGGGCTCACCCGGGCCTTTTCAGGCCCCACGACAAGGGTGCTTTCCCTGTCGGCGCCACCCAGGATGATCAGCACCGCCGCGGTAATTCCCTGTTCCCTGGCAAACCGTTCGATTTCTTCATGGACGATATCGCCATCATCGAGACGGATGACAAACGTCCGGCCCCGCCTGGCTTCGGAATATCTCATCGATCTTTATACCCCCGTTGAACGAAACTCGACTCTACATACCATAATCTTCTTGACAATGATATTTCAATCACGGCACAACGGGACAGAGAAGGTTTCAAGTTTAAAGTTTCAGGTTTCAGGTTTAGAGTCTTCCGGTTTCCGAATTACGATTTCCCATTTCCAAATTCCTATTTACTAATTACTAATTGCGATTTCCGGTCCCCCGTGATGAAAACAGACGCCATGAGTAGAACAACCATCAGTTGGGCCCTTTACGACTGGGCGAATTCCGCCTATGCCACCACCGTCATGGCGGGATTCTTTCCCGTTTTTTTCAAACAGTTCTTCTGTTTCGGAACGGACGCCGTCACCAGTACGGCGCGGCTGGGATTCGCCAATGCCGTGGCGGGAGTTGTTATCGCCCTATGCGCCCCCGTTCTCGGCGCCATTGCCGATCGAGGCGCCGCGAAAAAGAAATTCCTCGCCTTCTTCATGTTTCTCGGCGTCGTCATGACGTGCTCACTCGCCCTGGTGGCGCAGGGCCAATGGGTCCTGGGGGTGTTTCTGTATATCATGGGAACAATCGGCTTCTCCGGCGGGAATATCTTCTATGATTCCCTGCTTCCCTTCGTCGCGCCGGAGCACAGGTTTGATCTCGTCTCGGCGCTGGGATTTTCACTCGGGTACGTCGGCGGCGGTCTGCTCTTCGCGGTCAATATCGTCATGATTCTCAAGCCGGCGGTCTTCGGACTCGCTACCCCCTCCGAAGGGGTGCAATGGTCATTTGTGACCGTGGGAATCTGGTGGTTTCTGTTTTCGATTCCCCTGCTTCTCTTCGTGAAGGAGCCGTATAAGAAAAAGGGAAAACCCGTCGGAGCGGCGGTCCGTGAAGGATTCGAGCAACTGCGGGGAACCTTTCGGGAGATCCGGCACCTCAAGATGATCGGCATCTTTCTTGGTGCATACTGGCTGTATATCGACGGTGTCGATACGATCATCAGAATGGCCGTCGATTACGGCATGTCCATCGGATTGGAACCGACGGACCTTCTCAAGGCGCTGCTCATCACTCAGTTTATCGGCTTCCCTGCCGCACTCGGCTTCGGTTTTCTCGGCGAACGGATCGGAACCAAGCGGGCGATCTTTCTCGCAATCGCCGTCTACCTCTTCGTGACGATCTGGGCAGCGACAATGAACGATAAACGGGAATTTTACCTTCTCGCCATGACGGTCGGACTGGTCCAGGGGGGAATCCAGGCATTGAGCAGGTCCTTTTACGCGCGGATCATCCCGGCAAACAGATCTGCGGAATATTTCGGATTTTATAACATGGTCGGCAAATTCTCCGTCGTTCTGGGGCCGCTCCTCATCGGCGCCATGGCCGTCCTGGCACAATCGATGGGATATGCCGGTCATATGGCATCGCGAATCGGCATCGCCGCAGTGGCCCTGCTTTTCATAGCCGGAGGGGTCTTGTTCTTCTTTGTAGACGAAGAACGGGGAAAACGGGAAGCGGGATACCTGTCAAACGGTATATGATGTTGGACAGATGGGCTAAATTCAGGTAATATCACAGGCATGCGGCAAAGGTGGCTATGTTCTGAAGAGTCTGTTCATATCATCCAATCAAGCAGGAATTGTCGCCTCGCGGCGAGCGTTTTCTTCCATGTTCCGAGTGGGACCATAAACAAACCATGCAGGACCAAACAATCACCAGGAGGAACTCAATGAACAAAGAAGCATTGATCAAGATGTTAAACCGTGATTTCAGAGACGAACACGCTGCAACCCTGCAGTATCTCATCCATGCTTACCAGGAAGGAGAAGACACCGTCATGGGCGCCAGTCTCCTGTCCCGGTCGAGAGAAGAGATGTGGCACATGCACTGGCTCGGGATGATCATCTGTCAGCTCGGAGGAGAGCCCGATTTCAGGCCCGGCCCGTACCCCCTTGATCCTACCAGCCGGGAAACGATCCTTCAGTCATACATCGAGTACGAGGAAAAACTCATTCCCCACTACAACAGCGAGGCTGATGGCATGAAAAATGCTCATATCAGGCGCGTGCTCCAGCGCGAAGCCTGGGAATCGGCCATCCACGCTCGGCGATTTCAGCGGCTCCTCGACAAGCTGAGCAAGAAAGAGAAAAAGGCCCTTCCCGCAGGGGACCATGAACTCCCAGAAGAATTCATGAAAAAGCTTCAAAAGGAACTGGCGGCGAAATACAACGAAATGCTTCAGCACCTCCGCATGTCGTGGACGTTTCAGAAACCGGGAATGAGGGGCTGGAATCTCATGGACCAGGCAATCGAAAAAATGAAACACATCGCCCTCTTTGCCGAGGCGGTGGCCGAAGACGGGATCGTACCGGGCTTCAAACTGAGGAAAATCGATCGCAGCGCGGCAATCGGCGTCGCCCTGGAAAAGGCGCTCGGCGACGTGGAGAAATCCCTCAGCCGTCATACAAAGCTGGCGAAAGATAACGAGTTCGCCGCTCACGGGGGCCTCGTCATGAAAATGGACCTGACGACGCAGCAGGAAGCTTACCAGGCTGATGAAATCAGGGACTGGCTGAAGAAGAAAAAATAGGCACGATTCTGAAAGAGGAGCGGAACCGGCAAACCGCTTCCATCCCCTGATTTTTCCCGGATGGCTCGCCGATGGGACACGCCGAGACTCTGCGCACCATCCCGTCGCTCCCGTCCGTTGTGCCGTGTTGACTTGTTTTGACTGCTCATGTTTAGCCCAAAGTCCAAAAAAACATGACAATGAATTGCAATCCGGCCACTCGAAGGAGGAACATGCCATGAAGAAAATTCCCGCCACAGGGAAGCCCGTAAATCGTGCCGGCCTCATCATAATGGGTCTGATTTTCGGATGTATTTTTTCAGGAGGTGATGCATACGCCATGGACCTTATATTCAAAGATCCTCAGTATTCCTTCCAGTGCCTCCGGACGATCGGGTACGCGCCCAGCGGCGGCGCGGATATTGGAGAATGTCTTTCCACGGCTTACCGCATCACGGAAGGAGACGACGAAAGCTGGTACACCGAGTGGGTAAAGACGGCGCGGCGGCTGGAACAGGCAGCGGATACATTTTTGAAAGCAGGGCACACCATCAGCGCTCGTGAAGCATATTTTCGGGCATCCAACTATTACCGCACGGCCGAATTTTTCCTCCACACAAACCCTCGCGATCCCCGAATCATGGAAACCTGGGGGAAAAGCCGAAGCTGCTTCATAAAAGCGGCCCGGCTCTCCAACCCCGCCATAACACCGGTGGAAATTCCCTTTGAGGGGACCACCCTCCCCGGCTATCTCTGTCTCGCGGATAATAAAGGAATCAAAAAACCGCTTATTATAATCCACTCCGGATTCGACGGCACAGGAGAAGAACTTTATTTTGAAATAGCCTGGTTCGCCATCAGGAGAGGCTATAACTGCCTACTCTTCGAAGGGCCGGGGCAGGGCCGCGTCATCCGGAAGCAGAAAATTCATTTTCGCCCGAACTGGGAGACGGTGGTGACGCCCGTCGTCGATTTTGCCCTCACTTTGCCCGTCGTCGATCCTGAGAGAATCGTCTTGATGGGAATCAGCATGGGAGGGTACCTCGCTCCCAGGGCGGCCGCGTTCGAAAAGCGCATCGCCGTGTGCATTCCCAACGGCGGCCTGTACGATTTCCATGCCGGAGCCGTCGGACATTTTCCCCCGGAAATCAGAAA
>JAFGWZ010000095.1 GCA_016936905.1 Deltaproteobacteria bacterium
CCGAGCACTAGTGATATCGTGAAATAACCATTCCGAAAAATGGTAGATGGATAGTTATGCCATGGAAATTCTTTATGAAAGGAGGTGACGAACTTCATTATTTTCTGCATTATTAAGGATCACATTTGGGCAAGCGAGTGGTAATTTACATTAACATCTTGAAAGGAGGGAATTATGCCCAGACTTCGTGAAAAAGCGAAAAAAGCGGAAATCTTATCGCTTGAGGAAGCGGTAAAAAAATACGTGAAAGACGGTCAGGTCATAGCCTTCAGTGGTTTCACCGGCTTCAACAGAAACCCGATGGCTCTGACATGGGAAGCGATCAGGCAGGGCAGGAAAGACTTTCATGTTCTGGACAGGCATGGAAGCGGTTGTTCATGGCTTCTGAACGCCGTTGGCGCCATGAAGATCTATGAAACCGACTGGATGGGCTGGGGGGAAATGGCAGGCAAGCTCGACATCAACCTGAACAAACGATATCAGAAGGGTGAAGTTATTCTGGAAGACTACTCTCATGGAGCTATCGCCATGAGGTTCCTTGCCGGCGCAATCGGCGCACCCTTTATCCCCTACTATGCACCTTTGGGATCGGATCTCTATGACGACAAATATGACGCCCTCGGTAAGGCGGGGATGAGAGACGGCAGTCATCCGAAAATAGCAAAGAAAAAATATATACAGATGGAAGAGCCATTCTGGGGTGACGGACAAGTCATGCTGTTACCTGCTGCAAGGCCGGATATTGCCCTTATCCATGTGGCACAGTGCGGTGAGAAGGGAACGGCGAGGTGGCGAGGCATCGGAACCATCGATAAGGAACTGGTTTTCGCCTGCGACAAGGTCATCATAACCTGCGAAGAGCTCGTTCCCGAATCTGAATTGAGAAAAGAACCGAATCTCAATCAGATCCCCTATTTCACCGTCGATGCAATCGTAGAATGTCCCTATGGTGGTTATCCAAGCGCCGTGCCATTCTATTATGACTATGATGCTCCCTTCATGAGGGGAATGGACGCAGCTTCGAGAAACGAAGACGATATGAAGAAGTGGGTCGATGAGTGGATATACGGTCCGGCAAACTGGAACGATCTTATTATCAAGGTTGGTGCCAAGAGATTGCTGGAGCTCAAGGCAGACAGCACGACCGGCTACAGCACACGGATATTGAGGGGTAAGAAACCTGCACCGAGGGTAACGATGCCGTTGTCCGTGGCACGAAGCGGCTATTAAAGAAAGGGGGAATGAAGAATGAGTAAATCCATCGAAGAACTTATGGCGTTAATTGATCTTATCCCTGATGAACCGGCAAAAGTTGGAGAGTTCATCCTCCCTGAGCTGATGGCTATTGCCATTGCCCACCAGGTCCGGAATGACGACATCGTCTTTGCAGGAACGGGGCTCCCCATGGTTGGTATCATGACTGCAAACCTGACAGTCGCTCCCAATGCCCTGCTCATCTATGAAGCAGGAATCTGTGATGGGAAGACCATGCATGTTCCCATGTCTGTGTGTGACCAGAGGGCAGCCAACATGAGTTCAACCCTGGGCGGTCTGGTCGACACCTTCGGTTATTACCTGCAGCAGCACTTTGTAACACTCGGATTCCTCGGCGGTGCGGCGATCGATAAGTACGGCGGAGTTAATGTCACCTCCATCGGTGATTACTACTCACCACAGCACCGGTTCACCGGCAGTGGTGGAAATTCCGACATCGGCACCATGTCCCACCGGGTAGCGTATATCATCCTCCAGGAAAAGAGAAGATTCCTTGAGAAAAATGATTACACTACAACACCCGGCTGGTACTGCACCGACTGGAAAGACGGTAAGTGGAAACCGAAAAAAGAGGTCTGGGCAGGCACCCCGTTTGCCAATTCAGGCCCCTGTGCGGTTGTTTCCAACTTTGCCACCTATGGGTTTGATGATGAAGGCTTAATGTACCTGGATACCACACATCCCGGTGTCAGCGTACAGCAGGTACAGGAAAACTGCGGTTTTGACCTGAACGTATCACGAGTGTCGGGCGAGACCGCTCATCCCACCTACAGAGAACTGTTCGTTCTGAGAGAGTTCGTTGACGCGGAACTCATCTTCCTGCCGCAGAAAGTGGATTATCCACCGGAGATTCAGAAAATCATCGACGGTTAGGAAACCATGTCACGAAAAGAGGGGGATTTATCCCCCTCTTTTTTTTGCATTATTTTACCGTATGGAAACGGACAAATAATAACTTGACTTTCATATGTTTTTTTGATCAATAGTCGGTAACTTATCAAAGTTAAGGAGAGGGGACATGAATTTAGAACTGAATGAAATCCAAAGAATGATACAGGACACGGCAAGAAACTTTGCCCAGAACGAACTTGAGCCGGTTGCGGCACAGCTTGACGAAAATCCTTACAGTGAAGAAAATAAGAAGATATTTCTTGGCAATCTGAAAAAGCTTGCCGAGCTTGGTCTCATGGGCATCAATGTGAGTGCCGAATACGGCGGTTCCGAGGCTGGAGTCATTTCATTCAGCGTGGCCATGACGGAAATAGGCAGAGCCTGCGCTTCCACGGCGGTAACCATGTCGGTGAACAATATGGTCGCCGAAGTAATCCAGTCCATCGGGAGTGAAGATCAGAAGCAAAAATATTGCTCCAAGATTTGCTCAGGCGAGTACTCTGCCGGCGGCTTTGCCCTGACGGAGACCTCCGCCGGTTCCGACCCGTCCGATATGCGCACTCAAGCGGTGCTTGACGGAAATGAATGGGTCGTCAATGGCGGCAAAATCTTCATCACGAGCGCTGAATATGCCGGCTGTTACGTGTTGTGGGCGGTAACCGACAGGGAAGCAAAAAAAGGTAGGGGCATCAGCACCTTTATCTTGGAACAGAATGACCCGGGCTTCACTGTAGGAAGGGCCGAACACAAAATGGGCCAAAAGGCCTCAGCAACAAACGAGCTGATATTTGATAACTGTCGTTTCCCCAAAGACCGCCTCATGGGAAAACTCAACGACGGGTTCAGGGCGGCAGTGGCGGAACTGACCGGGGGCCGCATCGGTATAGGTTCCATGGCCCTTGGAATCGGACTTGCCGCAATGGATTATGCAACGAAATACGCAAAGGACAGGATCCAGTTCGGCCAGCCCATCGTTAACTTTCAGGCTATTCAGTGGATGATTTCAGAACGTTACACAGAGCTGGAAGCAGCACGGCTCCTTCTCATGAATGCCGCCTATCAGAAGGAAAATACCGACTTCTTTGCCAGGGAATCATCCATGGCAAAATATTTCGCAACGGAAGCTGCTGAAAGGGCATGCCGCAGCGCTGTTCAGATGCTGGGAGGATACGGGTATACTGCTGAATATCCGGTAGAACGTTATGCGAGAGACACCCGCATTGCATCCATCTATGAAGGAACCAACGAAATACAGAGAGTGATCATTGCGAGAGATATCCTGCGCAGCCTGGGATAATACTATGTCCGTCAATTTGTGAAAAATTAATTCTTATTTTTTAAAAAGGCGCCATTCTCTCATTTAAAAACAGAATGAGAGTAATTGGCGCCTTTTTTATCTCCATGCCCCTTTCTTCTATCCGCAATATCTGCCATGAAACCCCTTTCCTAACTATTTATCATTAACTTTCAACAGAATATTGTCGAACATATCGGAATGTGATACAAGATGAGGTATCATGTTTACATTCTCTCTCCCTTCTCATTCTCTTTGTGTCTTTATTTAAGACTCACATACGGTTCCACTACGTTTCAGCTTTGCGTTTTATGCTTGGTTCTTCATTTCCCCACAGATAGGAGGTGATAGGCGCAGAGGACTACTGTTGTTTAATTCCCGACCACTATAACAAAACCATGCTAAAGGAGGGACACCATTATGACGGCTGTTTTTCATGACTATGTGAAGAACAAGTTCGCCCGGCCTGGTCCGTTGAAAGGACTCCGGGTTCTCGAGTTGGTTACTCTACTGTTCGGGCCATCAGGCCCCTCTTTCCTTGCTGAGATGGGTGCAGAGGTTATCAAGATCGAACTGCCCCCTCTTGGCGATGTCACCCGTTCACTGAAACCCTTTGACTGGTTTTACAAAGAACAGGGTCCCATGTTCATGCACATTAATCCGAACAAATATTACATGGCGCTCGATCTGCACATCGACATGGGCCAGGATATCTTCAAGGAACTGGTTGCAAAAGCCGACATCGTCGAATTTAACCTCAGGCCGGCGGTGACAAATCGTTGGAACATCGGGTACGAAGACCTCAAGAAGGTCAATCCGAATATTATCTATATCGAAAAGAACGGTTTCGGGCAGTGGGGCCAGTACGCCGAGGAAGACCGACCGTCTAACGACGGCGCCGCCCAGGCACTTTCCGGTTACGCGTGGATCTCAAGCTTCTCGGGGCAGCCGCCACTCAAGCAGGGGATATGGATTTGTGACTACTTTGGTGGTCTCATGGGAGAAACAGCTGTTCTTGCAGCACTTCACCATAGAAAAAAGACCGGCAAAGGCCAGTACATCGAAATGTCCCAGAGCGAAAACATCATGAGAGCCATGCAATGGGTCTGGCCCTATCAACAAATGACCGGCAAGAGCGCCGAACCTTCAGGAAACCAGGATCAGTGCATATGCCCTGCCGATACATTCCTCTGTGCCGACAATCAGTTCACCGCCATCGCGGCCCCTGCTCCCGATGAATTCAAGGGACTGTGCAAAGCCATGGGAAAACCGGAACTGGCCGACGATCCGCGATTTAAAGATCACACCACACGCCTTAAGACAGACAATGCCCTTGCTATTCTTAAAATTGTCGCCGAATGGGCAAGAACGAAAGGAGCCGATGAGGTTGAAAAGTTAGGAATACAGCATGGTTTCGCTGCCAGCCGTGTGCACACCGGCAAGGATATGTATGAAAATGAAAACAGGCGGTCTCGTGATTTTGTCAAAGAAATAGATGATCCGCTCTATGGCAAATACGTCGAACATTGTTTTCCGGTGATGATGTCCAAAACTCCGCCCAAAATCAAGTGGACCGTGAGACCCGTGGGTTTCGACAATGAATATATCTTGACAAATATTCTGGGAAGAAACCAGACGCAGATCAAAGAACTCTACACGCACGGGGTAATCGGAAAATGGAAAGATATGCAGGGTCGCCGCCCCCCATCCGATTGGGACGGAAAATACGGCGCCATATTATGGAGGTGATGAACTATGGCAGACTACAAGAGAGCGAAATGGGCCGACTGGGCGGATCATGTCAAATCGCTGGATGATCCCGCAAAAAATTTCGAAAAACCGGAGGCCCTTGATGATCTGGTTGTCATTGATGTGAGTTCACGAAGCATGGCGGGCTGCTACTGTTCCTCACTCCTGGCGGAATTAGGCGCAGAAACTATCAGGATTGAACCTCCTGGAGGCGATCTCGTCAGGACATACTCTCCTGGCGGGATCATGAACAAGGATACGGGCCTCGCGTACCTTCAAGAGGGTAGAAACAAATTCCATGTTACACTTGATCTTGAAAAGGAAGAAGGTCGAGAGATCTTTAAGTCACTGATCGGACAGGCTGATATCGTGATTGAAACATACCCTGCCGGACAGATGGATGAGTGGGGCATCGGCTACGAAGAACTGAGCAAACTCAATCCCAGGCTCATTTTTACCTCGATATCCCCATTCGGACAGTTTGGTCCCGAAAGCGATCGGAAACAGTTCGACTACGACAATGTGGCACAGGCCCGGTCAGGCATTCAATATCAGACCGGTGAGTTCTTAACTGAAGGAAAGACGTATGACGACATGCCGTGGGCGGTTCCCACAAAAGCGGGACCCTGGATTGCATGGTGTGTAGGTGGCGCATTTGCAGCCGTGGGAATTCTGGCAGCAGTCCATTACAGAGAATTAACCGGCGAAGGACAGGCTATTGACGTGACATCGGCAGAGGCTTATGAACGGCTCAATGACTACGCCCTCCACTGGTATGGCGATCAAGGCCATATAACGGAACGTTTTGGCAGCCTCGACACTGCTCTCTGGCTTTATGGGTTCTTCCCGACCAGTGATGGCGGTGTGTTCCTGGGGGGACTGCGCCTGGAGATGTGGAAGGCATTCGTCGATATTCTCGGGAAATACGACGAATGGGGAGCGGATGAATGGACTACTCTGGCCCCCTTTATGAAAGAAGACTGGCAGTTTAAATACCAGGCCATGATCAATCCGCTGACGTCGCAGTTCACCAGCCAGGAACTGACGCGTAAGTCTATTGAATACGCAAAGACCGGCCGCCTTGCCCCGATTACTCCGGTTGTGGCGGAAATCGTATCGCCGTGGCAGACAATGCATGACAACAACTGGATCGAACGGGGCATGTTCACCCCTGTGCAGGATCCTGAATACGGCTCGGTGGTGTGCGCCCAGGCACAGTGGAAGTCAACGGAAACACCACCCCGAACCAAGTGGGTCTGCCGTCCCGTCGGCGCCGACAACGGGCATATCTACCTTAAATATCTCGGATACGGCCCCGTAATGCTTGAAAAATTGAAAGGCCAGGGTGTACTTTAGCTTTTAACCGGCAATCGAATTAACCCGAGGCCATTCGTTGCGTTTTCAAACGACGACGAATGGCCTTCTCTTTTATTATCCATCCTCATTCGTCGAGTCTAAATGATAACCAGTGTCCAAATGGTGACTGGCCATAGTTGTCGATCCGCCTCCCCTTCCTCTCCATATCCCCGTATTTATTGATTATTGCAAATTCTAAACGATGGCACACATTATGCTTTTCCCCATTCAGATAAATATCCCCAATGAAGATGACAGGATCCGAAGTGGACGTATGCCGTTCAGGAAGTCATTCGATAGAGCACTGAGCACTTAAAATGGGTGATCTCATTCTCACGGATATCTGGTATGGCATTCAGCAAATATGACGACAAACGCAAAAAGGAGGCAGATTATGTCCAACTATGGCAACAAGTTAGCTACCCCTGAAAAGGTTGCGGCAATGGTGAAGGATGGCATGTGGCTCGACTACGGCACTGTGCAGATACCCCGGGCATTTGACAGGGCGCTTGCGGAAAGGGTGGGCCAGGTCAAAAACGTCAAGGTCAGAATGCTGGGGCATCTCACTCCCTTGGAAATACAGGAGAAAGACCCCGAAGCCACGAGTTTCTGGACCGGGAACTTTCACGTCCTCGGATTTACGAGAAAATATATCGCTGAAAATAAGGGAACCCATGTCCCTTACAACTTCGGGGAAGCGGCACGATACTATCGTGAGGACCTCCCCCCGATCGACATATGCGTCCAGACCGTTACCCCGATGAACAAGCACGGGTATTTCAATTTCGGCCCGTTGAATAATTATAAAAAGGCGGTCTTTGACAAGTCAAAGATCAAGGTCGTGGAAACAGTGGAAGACATGCCGTGGTGCTACGGCGGGTATGACGACTGTATTCATATATCCGAAATCGATTACGTGATCGAAAACAAAACGGATAAGATCATTACCATACCGGCACCCGCAGCGGATGAAACGGATAAAAAAATCGCGGGCTACATCGCCGACATGATTCCCAAGGAAGGTCCCACTCTACAGGTCGGTATCGGCGGTCTTCCCGATACGGTACTGCGACTTCTCGCCGACAGCGGAGCGACAGATATCGGCATTCACACAGAGATGGTAACGGAAGCGATGCTCGAACTGCATGAGGCGGGACTGATCACCGGCAAGAAAAAGACCTTCCTCCCGGAAAAGATCGTATGGGCTTTTGCAATCGGAAGCAGACGTCTCTACGACTGGATTGACCATAATCCAGCCCTGGCCATGTATCCCACGGATTTCACCAATGACCCCAATGTCATCGCCATGAACAAAAATCTCATATCGATCAATGCCTGTCTCGGGATCGATCTTCAGGGACAGGTCAGTTCGGAATCGATAGGATTCAGTCAGTTCTCTGGAACGGGAGGACAACTCGCATTTGTCAGGGGGGCTTACTACCGGTCGAATAAAGGCATGTCGTTGTACGGGTACCCTGAAAACAAGTCCGTTCTCGCCACCCACGCAACGTATAAGGATAAACAGGGCAACCTGAAATCCAAAATAACGCCCACACTGCCTCCCGGGGAAATCGTCACCGTGCCGAGAGTCGATGTGTCATATCTCGTCACCGAATTCGGCGTTGCATATCTCAAGGGACTTTCTATTCCGGAAAGAGTCCTCGCGATAACAAATATCGCCCATCCCGATTTCAGGGATGAGCTGCTCGAAGAGGCTCAGAAAATGCACTGGCTCAATAAACAATGGGCGCTGGGGGCAATCTGATGCAGGGGATTGCCGTATAGGGAAGCAAGGTAACTGTGACAGTGGGTGGTTTTACCCTCTCCCTCCTTTCCACCCACTTGTCAGCCTGTAAGGCAAAAGGCAAAGGGCGCAAGGCGAAAGGAATTGACGGCGAGATCCGTGTTCCCCGAATTCATAATTTCCGGTCCACGGGTCTTTTTGATACATCATCAGCTTGCTCCAGGCGCTGCCAAAACTCGACCTTCGGTCTCAGACAGTTGGCAGCGCATTTCTTCCGCTTCGCTGTGACGTATTAGCAAAAAGCCCCCTGATGACCGGTCATATGAATTCGGGGAACAATCGGTAAATCAGGCGACAGCCCGGCCCCAACCCGAATGCATGTGAGCGGCAGTGAAAAGGCCGGAGGAGTTTCGCCGTGACTGGAACAGTCGGGGCGCGCTTCCCGGATATCTAATGGAGCATCAACGATAACAGAAGGAGTTTTAACATGGAATATAAAAATCTGCTGTTTGACATTGAGGACGGCATTGCAACGATCAGCTTTAACAGGCCGAAAGCTCTGAACGCAATGAATGCGGAAACGATGGAGGAGCTGAACTCCGCCATCAGACGATGTAACGATGATGACGCCATAAAGGTTGTTATTCTCACCGGTGTCGGCAAGGCGTTTGTCGCCGGCGCCGATATTGTCGAAATGCAGGACAAAGAACCTGTTGACGCACTCAAGATTATGGAGCGGGGGCATGAGACCTATCGGTCGATCGAAATCCTCCCGAAACCGGTCATAGCAGCCGTTAACGGCTTTGCTCTCGGCGGGGGCACGGAAATAACCCTGGCCTGCGATATACGTTTTGCCTCAGACAGGGCCCTGTTCGGCACCCCGGAAATCGGTCTGGGGATTATCCCGGGATGGGGCGGAACCCAGAGGCTCACACGGATCGTCGGTATGGGGAGGGCTAAAGAAATCGTGCTCAGCGGCGAAACTATCGACCCGCAGCGTGCCTATGAACTCGGTTTGGTCAACAGGGTATTCCCTGCAGAAACCCTCATGGAAGAAACGGTAAAATTCGCAAAAAAGCTTTCCCGTATGCCGGCGTTTGCTGTAAAGATGGCGAAACACGCCATAAACTTCGGCGCCGAGCTGGCCATCGATCATGCGAACCGTCTTGAAATGGAATGTTGCGCCCAATGCTTCAGTACACACGATCAGAAAGAAGGAATGAAGGCCTTTGTCGAAAAGCGAAAACCTAACTACATCGGTCGATAAGCGGGCTTAGTGATTGCGGCGCCGTCTGGGCGCCGCAATCACCCTCAAAAACACCATCATACGTCACCAGCCTCCTTCGGGAGCGGGCACCCCTCATCACCGTGCAGTCAACACCATTCATCCCCCTTGAGAGTTCCGAAAATCGCGATCCGTTGAGATTTATTCTGCCGCGATGCTACACGGCAGGTCACAAGGAAATGAGTTGCAAAAAAGATTAAACTATCTTATTAGACGTAAATGTGCCGACAGATGCTCCAAAAACACGAATGCATCTCAAAATCGGAAGTGCCGCCACCTCATCAGCTGTCTCCATAATCGGTTACTACAGTATTCTAAGCCAGGCTTCCAGTTTCAAACGGGACCCGACAACAGGCAGGGCAAATCGGCTCCCCGCACCAGCTGAGACGTCCACATGATAACTGATGTCCATATAATGACGTACCAACGTCTGCGTTTCACCGGTGAACCTTTATAACCTATTACAAATATTCGTTTATTTTGATCATCTACTGATGGCATAATTTGTGCTGTTAATCAGGAAATAGAAAACAAAAATGAAGGGGTTCCTCTCACATCTGTTTCTCAGTGATCGTTGAGAGGGCTGTTTTAAGAGACAGGTTATTGTTTACACCATAACAAAACCATGACGGATAAGGAGGGATAGTAGTATGGTTGGCATCACATCATACGGTGCGTACATTCCGTGGTATCGCATGAACCGCAAGCTGATCTTTGAACAACTCGGCTGGTTCAACCCCGCAAACGCCGCACACGCCCGCGGCGAGAAAGCAGTCGCCAATTACGATGAAGACACGATTACAATGGCTGTCGCTGCCGCGCTCGACTGTCTGCAACAGAAAGACAGGGGCTGCATCGATTGCCTTTTCCTGGCTTCAACATCGCTACCATTCGCGGAACGGCAGAATTCCGTCATTGCTTCTGATGCCCTTGATTGCAAGGCCCAGGTGAGAACTGCCGATTTCAGCGGTTCAACCAGAGCCGGCACAACGGCACTTCTCGCGGCGCTCGATGCGACTGATGACGCCAGAACAATCATGATCTGTTCCGCTGAAAACAGGCAGGCAAAGCCGGGAAGCGCGCAGGAATACACATATGGAGACGGCGCGGCGGCCCTCATGACCGGCGCTGAAGACGTGATAGCCGAATTTAAAGGATCATACTCGGTCTCCCATGACTTTATTGATTACCGGCGTATATCAACAGAGAAATTTGTACACACATGGGAAGAGCGATGGATCCGCGAGGAAGGATATTCGAAGATAATACCGGAAGCAATCAAAGGTCTGGTAAAAGAATATGATCTTGATATTAAAGACTTTTCAAAGATAGTTATCGCCTGCCCCGTAACGGGGGCTCTCAACGGAATCGCCCGGAGAATCGGGGCGGCGCCTGAACAGTTACAGGACACCATGATCGCGAATGCAGGCGATACCGGTTCCGCCCTCGCCCTGATGATGTTTGTTGCCGCCCTGGAGGAAGCAAAGCCGGGGGACAAGATAATGGTCGTGAGTTACGGCAGCGGAAGCGACGCCCTCTATTTTGAAGTAACCGATAAAATAGAAACTGCCAGAAATAATAGGAAGGCTATCGCCGGCCACCTCGCCAAGAGAAACGATATCAATGTCTACGGGAAATATCTCGTTTACCGGAACCTGCTCCCCCTGGAAATCGGTATCCGGGGAGAAGAAATAGCGCCGACGGCCATGAGCACCCTGGGGAGAGACGGAAAAGGAATTACGGCTTTGATCGGATCACGATGCGGCGCCTGCGGCACTCCTCAGTACCCGAAACAGAGGGTGTGCGTCAATCCCGACTGCGGCGCCATCGATGAAATGGAAGACTATCGCTTCTC
>JAFGWZ010000011.1 GCA_016936905.1 Deltaproteobacteria bacterium
CCTTCTGCTCAGGGGAACGGTTATGGCATCTCTTTTCATGAGCGCAACAGATTGGCTGAATAGTCTTCCTGCTTTACCCTTCCCATGACCGCCATGGACATCAGGTCTGACCGGAACATATCGCAGGCTATTGTTCTCGCGTCGTCAGCGGTCACGGCGTCGATATTGTCAACCACTTCATCAAAAGGAATATCTCGCGAAAAATAGATTTCATTTTTTGCCAGGCGGGTCATACGGACGTCGGTACTCTCCATGCTGAGAAGGAAATTCCCCTTCATCTGTTCCTTGGCGGATTCAATTTCAGCATTATTGAAACGTCCGTCGCACAGCTTGCGCAGTTCATTCATGACCAGCGTTATGACGTGGTGGACGTTCTTTTCACCGGCGCCGAAATAGATGCAGAACATGCCGATATCTTTGAATGGAACGAGGAATGAATGTATCGAATACGCCAACCCCCGCTTTTCCCGGATCTCCTGAAAAAGACGGGAACTCATGCCGCCACCGAGGATGGTGTTAACGAGAAAAGCCCCGTATCGTTCTTTGCTTGTCACAGACGGTGCGGGGGTGCCCATGACAACATGAACCTGTTCCAGGCTCCTGGCAAGAACGGCAACATTCGACGTTACGATGGGGGTAACGACAGGAGAGCCTTCCCGTTTCTTTGCCGGCAGACCGAAGGCCCTGTCCACCGTTTCCACAAAGGCATCATGCCTGAGATTGCCCGCCGCGGTTATAATAAGGTTGTCTCCACTGTAACGCTCCGCGAAGAAGTCGACAATATCCTGGCGATGCAGTGCGGTCACCGTATTGGTGGTACCGAGAATCGGCAATCCCAGCGGATGGGCGTTCCAGAAAACCTGTCCGAAGAAATCGTGAATATACTCATCGGGGGTGTCCTCCAGCATGTTGATTTCCTGGAGGACCACTGATTTTTCCTTTTCAATGTCTTCGGGATTGAAACAGGAATGATGAAAGATATCCGACAGAAGATCGACCGCCATCTTACAGTAATAGTCTGGAATCTTTACGTAAAATGACGTCAATTCCTTCCCGGTGAATGCATTCATGATACCGCCGACGGAATCAATCGCGGCGGCGATATCAAAAGCCGATCTGGCTTCTGTCCCCTTGAAAAGCATGTGCTCGATGAAGTGGGCAACGCCGTTATTAGCCGACGTTTCGTATCGTGAACCGCTTTGAACCCACACACCGAGCGACACCGACCTTACATGGTTAATTTCTTCAGTGACAATTCTTATGCCATTGTCAAGAACAGCCTTATGATACATCGCTGTTGAGGGCCTCTTTCCTGCTCAATTTGATCTTCCCGTTCCTGTCGATCTCTATCACCTTAACGGGAACCTTATCACCCTCTGAAAGAATATCCGTTACTTTGTTAACCCTTTCCCTGGCAAGCTGCGAGATATGGACCAACCCCTCAGTCCCGGGAAGAATTTCCACGAACGCGCCGAAATCGACTACTTTTTTCACCGTACCCATATAGATCTTGCCCACTTCCGCGTCCTGCGTCAGCCAGTTGATCATTTCGATCGCCTTCGCAGAGGCTTCCATGTCGTTCGACGCGATCATGACCGTCCCGTCATCTTCCACATTGATGGACACACCGGTCTCGGCAATGATTTGACGAATAGTCTTGCCACCCGTGCCGATAACGTCCCTGATTCTGTCAGGACGGATCTTGAGGGTAATGATGCGGGGCGCGTAAACGGAAATCTCTCCTCTCGGTTCGGCAAGTGTTTCCCTCATCCTGTCGATAATGAAAAATCGTCCTTCTTTTGCCTGATTGAGCGCCTTACGGAGGATTTCTTCTGTAATGCCGTCTATTTTGATATCCATCTGCAGTGCCGTGATGCCGTTTTTGGTACCGCATACCTTGAAATCCATGTCACCGGCATGGTCTTCATCGCCAAGGATATCCGTCAGGACCACCACGGTTTCCCCTTCTTTCAACAGCCCCATGGCAACTCCGGCAACGACATCGGTAACGGGGACACCGGCATCCATGAGGGAAAGAGAACCCCCGCATACAGTGGCCATGGAGGATGAACCGTTTGAAGAAAGGACCTCCGAAACAACGCGAATGGTGTACGGAAACGAATCCTGTGAAGGCAGAGTCGGCAGCAGTGCCCGTCTCGCCAGCGCGCCGTGTCCGATTTCTCTTCGTCCCGGCCCTCTCAAAAATCGGGCTTCACCGACACTGTACGGCGGAAAATTGTAATGGAGCATGAATGATCTGAATTCCTCACCGCTGATCCAGTCCAGCCGCTGCTCATCCGACGATGTTCCCAGCGTCAGCACCACCAGTGCCTGCGTTTCTCCCCGCGTAAAGAGGGCCGACCCGTGCGTCCTGGGAAGCAATCCCACTTCGCAGCTGATCGGTCGGATATCGGCATAGCCCCTGCCATCGATCCTCTTTTTTTCACGGAGTATCATGTCCCGAAGGATCTTCTTTTCCAATGAATCGAGAATCGCATTTGCCATAGAGACATTCGACCCGTCCTCGGCAGCGTACTGACTGATGATCGCTTCCCGCGCCTCCGACAGCTTTCGCGACCGTTCTATCTTCATCGGCGTTGTATAGGCATCTTTGAACTTCGCCTCGGCGGCATGAAATACCTGCCGTTGCAGTTCTTCGTCCGGTTCGACCCGATCAACGGACCGCTTCTCTTTCCCGATGGCCTGAACGATTCTGTCCTGCAGTTCAATGGCTGGTCTCATGGCCGCAAGGCCGAAGTTGATGGCATCAACCAGGACGTCTTCTGCCACTTCGTGGGCGCCTCCCTCAAGCATGACGAGATTCACATCATAGTCACTACCTCCGGTGCCGGAAACTACTTTGCGGCCGACCAGGAATATATCAAGATCGCCCTTTTCCGTTTCAGCCCATGAAGGATTGCAGATGAAGTTTCCGTCCACCCTCCCCACCCGGACGCCGACGATCGGGCCCTTAAAGGGAATGTCCGAAATACCGAGCGCGGCCGACGCTCCGAGCATCGCCGCGACGTCTGACCCGTTTTCGCTGTCAAGGGAGAGCACTGTGGCCACGATCTGCGTTTCGTAATAATAGCCCTTGGGGATGAGAGGCCGAATCGACCGGTCGATGAACCGTGACGTTAATATC
>JAFGWZ010000096.1 GCA_016936905.1 Deltaproteobacteria bacterium
GCACATCTCGAGGAATGAGGCGTACTTACGGTACGCCGCAGTGACGAGAGATGCAGCGTAACGCAGAGATCGGACTTTTTACGAAGTTGTCATGTTAAAATGACGTGATGCAATTGTAGTCAACTTTCAAACGTTAGGATGAGACAATGCAACTCAGAGACTTTGAAGTGCTTCAAAAAACGACAACGTTAAATGAAAGCATTTACTATGCATTAAAAAAATCAGATGATTTTCGGTTTACCGATAAAATTGTGAGATCGGGCATATCCCTGTCAAGCAATATCATCGAAAGCATTGATAACGACACAAAAAGTAACAACAAAGTACTCCTGTCGCATGCAAAAGGTTCGTGTAACGAATTGAAAAATTACATTAAATTCGGAACCAGCAAGGGCATCATCGACAAGAAAATCGGAAAACAGTGGCTGACGGAAACCGATCAGATCGTTTCAATGCTGAACACATTGATTAAGAGTCAATATAACGGCCCGGATCACATATTATCGACAATAAAATAACAGCCTCCTCTTAATCCCCTCCCACGCGGGGAGGGGAAAACGACTTTTTACGATGGCAAAAAAATCAAACATTCACAATTCATAATTACTTCGCTCCCTCGGAGGTTAAAATGAAAGTCCCATTTCTCGATCTCACATCACAATACGAAACAATGAAAGACGAAATCCATACTGCTATAAACCAGGTCATCGAAAAAACAGCATTTGCCGGCGGGCCTTTTGTCGAGCAATTTGAAAACGAATTCGCACCCTTCTGCAGTTGTGAGCACGCCGTCGGTGTCGGCAACGGTACGGATGCTCTCTGGCTCCCCCTTCTGGCACTCGGCATCGGACCCGGTGATGAAGTAATAACCGTTCCGAGCACATTTATCGCAACGGCGGAAGCAATCAGCTTCTGCGGAGCCACTCCCGTTTTTATCGATATAGAGGAGCGGACCTACAATATGAATCCCGATCTGCTCGAAGCGGCGATCACACCAAAAACAAAGGCAATCATCCCCGTTCATCTCTTCGGTCAACCCGCCGATATGGACCCGATCATGGAGATCGCACGGAAACACAATCTATATGTCGTTGAAGATGCCTGTCAGGCCCATGGGAGTGAATATAAGGGGAAAAAAGCCGGATCGATGGGAGATGCCGCCGCATTCAGTTTCTATCCCGGCAAAAATCTTGGCGCCTACGGAGAAGGCGGAGCCACCGTGACGAACAACGCCGAATTGGCAAAAACGATGAAGATGTTCAGAGATCACGGACAATCACAGAAATATTACCACGGAATGATCGGCTGGAATGCCCGTCTGGATGGCATTCAGGGATCGATTCTGAGCGCGAAACTACGGCACCTTGATGCATGGAACGACGCACGACGCAACCACGCGCATCTGTATACGAAGCTCTTTTTCGAGACGGAAGGCATCATCACGCCCCATGAAGCCGACTATGCAAAACATGTCTTTCACATCTACGCAATCCGTGTTAAAAATCGCGACAGACTGATCAGCACACTGGCGGAACGGGATATATTCTGCGGAATTCATTATCCCGTACCGGTCCACCTCCAGCAGGCATACGGCATGCTCGGATACAAAAAAGGAAGCTTCCCCATCGCCGAAAAATGCGCCGAGGAGTTTGTTTCACTCCCCATGTTCGCCGAACTGACCGACGAGCAGGTTGCATACGTTGCAAAGAATGTAAAAGAACTGATTTGATTTATAAAGGATCCAAGGGTTCCAGGGTTCAGGGATTCAAGTGAAATGCTAAAGCACTGCAAGGATTTGAAAGTCTGACAAATGTCAGCACCTTGACTCCTCTTCTCAAACTAACAGAAGAGCCTATCCGCGGATTTGAGATTAATAATCGCCATTTATGGCACGCAAGATACCGAACAAACCAGTGGACATGTAATCCACCGGGCGGAGCTGTATACTGAAAAGTTTGTTATGCAAACGTCTTGAAACCTGAAATCGGAAACCTGGCAAAAATTTTTTACAATTTTTGTTATCCCCACTTTTTACCCCTAAAATATAACACCAAAACAAGATGCCAATTTCAAACAGAGGATTCAAGGATCTAAGGGTTCGAGGGTTCAAGTGAAATGCTAAAGCACTACAAGAATTTAAAGGTCTGTAAATGTCAGCAGAAATTGAAAGAATGTTAAAAGCACTGATTAAGTCTTTAGAGAAGAAACCCTCGAATCCTTGACCCCTGGAACCCTCGAGCCCTTGGCCCCTTGAATCCCTGAACCCTGGAACCCTTGGACCCCTCGAACCCTTGACCCCTTGACCCCTTGAACCCCTGAACCCTTTAAAAAAATGCTCATCCAAACCAAAATCCAAATCGATCAGGAAGACTATCTCTTCATTAAGAACTTCCACAAGGAACTGAATTACAAAAGTCAGAGCGACTACATGCGCTC
The DNA here is from genome assembly GCA_016936905.1 of Deltaproteobacteria bacterium. Lineage (GTDB taxonomy): Bacteria > Desulfobacterota > Syntrophia > Syntrophales > UBA6807 > DSDU01. Next base: position 2,437 of record JAFGWZ010000096.1, read on the forward strand.
AGCGATCAAACAAAAAGTAAAAGCGGATCAGATCCGCCTGAGGGCTCAGAAACGTGAGCAGGCGCTGAATATGATCGGCGAAGAACCTTTAGATGATCTTTTTGAATCAACAAACAGCCTTGAAAAAAGCGAAGGATAATCATAATTATCTGCGTACTCTGCGGATGCAAATCTAAAAATGAAACCGGGCGATATCTACACAATAACCATCGATTCAATCGTGCAGAATCACTCCGCCAAAGAACTGCCGGTGATTGTATTGAATGCGGGACATCACCGATATCTTAGACTATCAGTCGTGGCACCTGTAACAGAATGGAAAGAACACCTGGATAAGAATCCCTTTTTCGTATCGTTCGAATCCGACGGGGAAACAGGGCTCACTAAAAAATCAATCATAGACTGTTTTCAGCTGAGAGCTGTCAGCCACACTAAATTTAAGGAAAAGATCGGAACGCTGTCCAGGGATAAATTACAGCAGATACGAAAATCAATCGCCCTCATCCTCGACATCGAACCGGAAGACTGCGAGTAAATTATTACTGCGGCAATTAAACATATCAAGAGAAAGCTTTGCACAATGTCGACTTGCGTCATTTTCTCCTGTCATTTCGAAGGAACGAAGCGACTGAGAAATCTTTAAAGATCCATTTATAGGAGTGATTCATAATGGCAATTGCACAGAAAGATCAAAGTGAAACAGTAATTTCCACATCACCGTCGGGAGAAACATTTGTCTTACCGCAACCTGATGACTACGATCGGGAATTTGAACGATTACAAAAGATTGTTGATAAACAGCGCCAGATGGGTCGTGAGATCGTCGTCGTCATGGGAGTCGGTTTTGTCGGTGCCGTTATGGCAGGCGTCGTTGCTGATACAGTCGATCCTGCCACGGGCAAACCGACGAAATTCGTTATCGGCATGCAACGGCCTTCTCCTCGATCTTACTGGAAAATACCGTATCTGAACCGAGGAATTGCGCCGGTAGAAGCGGAAGACCCTGAAGTGGCTCCGCTGATCAGCCGCTGTGTGAATGAAAAGAAAACCTTAATTGCCACCTTTACATATGATGCCCTTGCCTTGGCCGATGTGGCAGTCGTTGATATTCAGTGTGACTTTTTCAAAGAAACGCTGGGCAATGTCAGTGAAGGTCATGCCGAAATTGCCGCCCTTGAAGAGGGACTGAAAATTATCGGTTCGAAAATACAGCCCGAATGTCTCGTACTGATAGAAACGACGGTTCCGCCGGGGACAACGGAATATGTGGCGTACCCCATCATCAAACGGGCCTTTGAAAAAAGGGAAATCGACAAAGAACCGCTCCTTGCCCATTCCTTTGAACGGGTCATGCCAGGGAGGGAATACGTATCGTCAATACGTGATTTCTGGAGGGTTTGCAGCGGCATTAACGAAACAGCACGGGAGAAAGTCGTCACATTTCTTTCGGAAGTGCTCAATGTAGAAAAATATCCCCTCACCGTCTTAGACCGACCCATCGAGAGTGAGACATGCAAAATAGTCGAAAACTCATACCGGGCAACGATTCTGGCTTATCTTCACGAGTGGAGCCTCTTCGCAGAACGAAACGGTGTTGACCTCATTAAAGTCATGCAGGCAATCAAAGTGCGACCCACCCACTCGAACATGATATTCCCCGGTCCCGGTATCGGAGGATACTGCCTTCCCAAAGATGGGGGGCTCGGCGTATGGGCCTACCGGACACTCATGGGCTTCGATGACGACATTTTCCAGATCACCCCGCTGGCAATCAACATCAATGATACCCGTGCGCTTCATGTGGCGGAACTGGTGCGGGACGCCCTGAGAAACATGGGCAAGATTGTGGCGGCATCGAAGATCGCCGTTCTCGGAGCATCCTACCGGGAAGATGTAGGGGATACGCGGTACAGCGGATCTGAAATCATCGTCCGAAAATTAACGGAGATGGGTGGCGATGTGGAAGTTCATGACCCTTATGTCAAAAGGTGGTGGGAATTTGAAAAACAGGACACCTATCCTGCCCCTGGTCATTCATGGGCACGGTTCTTCCGGAATCAGGAACGCTTGACGGAACTTGTCGTTCACAAAGACATTGCGACTGCCCTCCAGGACTCAGACGCTGTCGTCCTCGCAGTGCGACACAAAGAGTACCTGAAACTCACCGCTGATGACGTCGTAACCATGACCGGCCGGCCCATTGCCGTGGTCGACTGTTTCGGAATCCTCGATGATTCCATGATCAGACGGTTCTTTGAGATGGGATGTGAAGTAAAAGGACTGGGACGTGGCCATGTAAAGAGGATAAAAGACCGCGTGAGAGTTGAAAGATAGTTTTGTATATTCCATTCAACCGACCATCCTCCCCCGTCGGGGGGAGGTAATTTTCAGAAACTTCATCATTACCGTTATGCCCGACACCAGACACCCTAAACCCAACACCCTGGATATTCAAATCATCAATCCCATCGATTACCCAGACTGGGATAAACTTGTCCTTCAACATGAAGGCACGACCATATTCCACACACAGGCCTGGGCGAAGACGCTGTACGAATCATATAATTATAAACCTCTCTATTTCACCGCATTTGAAAACAACGGGATATCCGCATTGCTTCCAGTCATGGAAGTTTACAGCCACCTGACCGGCAAGCGGGGAGTTGCCCTCCCCTTCACCGATTACTGCGAACCAATGACGAACAACTCGCTCGACTTTCACGATATATTCAAACAGATTATCGATCACGGTAAAAAAAAAGGCTGGAAGTATCTTGAACTACGAGGAGTACAGAACCGGTTATACGATCAGACACCATCAACATACTTTTACGGCCATACCCTCAACCTATCAAATGATGAAAATAAAATATTCTTCCAATTCCGTAACAGCACGCAAAGAAATATAAAGAAATCGGAGAAAGAAGGGGTATCAGTTCTTTTATCCCATTCCCCCAAATCTATGGAAGAATTCTACCGGCTCAATTGTCTGACCAGAAAAGAACACGGACTTCCGCCCCAGCCATTCACGTTTTTTAAGAACATATACAAAGAAATTATATCCCACAAAGCAGGCTTTACCGTACTTGCTGCGTTTAACAACAAAACAATCGCCGGCGCCGTTTTTCTTCATCACGGCGGAAAGGCACTCTACAAGTACGGCGCCTCGGACAAAACGTACCAGAATCTGCGAGCGAACAATCTTATCATGTGGGAGGCTATTAAATACTATTGCAAAAATGGATACAGTGAATTCTGCTTCGGAAGAACAGAACCGGAAAACCAAGGCCTCAGACAATTCAAAACCGGCTGGGGAACCAAGGAACACATAATAAATTACTACAAGTACGACCTGCAAATGAACGCATTCGTAAAAGACAATCAGACAATTAAACCTTTATACAACAAAATATTCAGTACCATGCCCATACCCCTGCTCAAAGCCGCCGGCACACTGCTGTACAAACACATGGGCTAATTATTTTTGTCCTATACCCTATACGCTATACCCGCTTTTATGTATTGTTCCTTTATCCTTGTACCTTGTTCCTTAATTCTCATTTCGTGAGACCTGAAACCTGTCTTTTGCCCTTGTTCCTTGATCCTTTATCCTTGCTCCTTATTCCCGGTACTTGAACCTGTTTTTAAAACATAAACGATGAAATTTGACAAGGCCGCAAATAGTCATGCGACCGCTTTGCCACCCCACAGACTCACGTGACAATGCGAGGTGAATAGATCGGTTACATGA